>CAYUYG010000286.1:0-3101 GCA_964449125.1 uncultured Coxiellaceae bacterium
TATTGATCGACGTATTCAATACCTTGCTTACCGCGAATTACTCGCGGGGGTGACAGAAAATGAAGCGGCATCCGGTTCGGTAGTGGTATTGGATGCGCGCACAGGCGAAGTATTGGCGATGGTAAATCAACCATCATTTAATCCCAATAATCATCAAACAAGTTCTACCGATGCATTTCGTAATCGCGCAGTGACAGATACGTTTGAGCCTGGTTCAACCATCAAAGCTTTTACAGTGGCCAGTGGATTGCAAATCGGCAAATATAAACCAGATTCTGTGATTGATACGTCGCCAGGCTGGATGCGAGTGGGCCATAATGTCGTGAAAGATGAAAAAGATAATGGTCTGTTAAGTCTCGGAGAATTGCTGCAAATTTCTAGTAATATGGGTGCGGCTAAAATTGTGCTGAGTTTGCCGCAAAATCAATTATGGACCATGCTGCATCGTGTTGGTTTTGGCGAAGCGACCGGAAGCGGCTTTCCTGGGGAGCAAGACGGACAGTTGGTCAAGCATGACCCATGGGGTTCATTTACTTTGGCAACCTTGTCGTTTGGTTATGGAATTTCAGCGACAACCTTGCAACTAGCGCGTGCCTATGATGTGCTGGCAAATGACGGGGTCAAATTACCCATTTCATTCTTGCGTTTGGAGAAAGCTCCGAAAGGTGAACGTGTTGTCGATTCTAACGTATCAAAAGAGATGTTGTTATTGCTGGAAGCAGTCTTGCAAAAAGGGCCTGGGCATGCAGCGAGTGTGCCGGGTTATCGTGTGGCAGGCAAAACAGGGACATCGAAAAAAGTTGGCGCAGGTGGTTATGAAAAACACCGTTACATGTCTTCGTTCGTCGGCATAGCACCACTCACCAATCCCAGATTAGTCATCGCGGTGGTGATCAATGATCCGCGCGGGAAGCAATATTATGGTGGCTATGTATCTGGACCGGTATTTTCAAGAATTATGGAAGGCGCATTACGTTTGCTGGATGTTGCGCCGGATGAAGAAGCAAAAGCAAAATGACCCTCTCATTGAGAAAGGGCCATTGAGAGCACATTATAAAGTTACCCCTTGTGATTGAGGCCTTGTGACTGAGGTTCTGGTTCGGCCGCAGGTTTTGGGGAAAGAATATTTTTTATAGTATCTTCCAATTTATTAGTTTTATCATGCAGTACTATTTTAACGTTTTTTTCTCTGCACCATACTGTCATTTTTTCAAGCGCTGCATGAGCTAACATTCTCTGTATATCATCTATAATATTATCAGGATTGCCCGCTATTAGAGTGATTTCACTTGGTCGCACCACTTTGGCTTGCAGTTTATTATAAATTTTTTCGATCAAGCCTAAACGATTCGTTTTTTCACGGAAAGAAAGATAAGTTTCAAGCTCTTCCAGTTTGGGAGGAGAGGTTTCAAGATTAAAATAAATATATTCTTTAGCATAAGCTAAGGCAAGCGCTTGGATATGTTTAGTATTCGTGTCGCTGTATAAACACAAGAGATTATTGGAACCTACCACAAATTTTGTCTCTCTAATAGAGCTCGCTATTTTTCCCGGCTTAATCATGGCATTCCATTCTTCCCAGAAATCTTTGCTATCTATCGCGATGCCACCGAGCAGTGTTAATAATTGTGCTTTGAATTCTTCCGGTTCTATTTCGCCGCGATTGAATTGTTCAGATAACACAAAAGCTGCTTTTTTAACTTCGGTGATTTTTTGGATTTGTTGAAATTCTGAATTGTTGGCAGCGGCTCTATCAAGCATGGCTTGGATAAACGGTGTGGCATTAACATCTTCGTTTAATAATCCCAACGAGGCAATGATTGTTTTTGGTCGGAGAAACATACTTTTTCCTTATTATTCTCATTTTGTAGATTGCGTATTTAAACGCAAATCTTGCTTTGATTCTACGCTAATAAGCGCTATATTTTGGCATTCTAAATGAATGATGAAAACTTATGCTTCTGTCCCAATTGCTCAAAGATATCGTTTCCCTACCTGTTAAAGCTGATCGGGAGTTTGCTCACCTTGTTTTGGATAGCCGACGGGTGCAAGCCGGTGATTTATTTTTTGCCATAAAAGGCACTCATCAGGACGGTCGCCAGTATATAGCCAGCGCCATAAAACAAGGTGCTTGCGCTATTTTGGTGGAGGCTGAGTCAGGTGAGGAATTGGCTTGGCAGGAAAATATACCACTTATCCCTATCGAGCGTTTACAAGCTAAGCTAGGTATTATCGCCGCTCGGTTTTATGGCAATCCGGCAAAGCAATTACGCATGATTGGTGTCACGGGGACGAATGGTAAAACATCTTGCACGCATTTTATCGCCCAGTCATTAACCCATTTAGGCATTCCGTGCGGCATCATTGGCACTTTAGGTAGCGGTTTTTATGGCGCCCTGGGTGAGGCCGCGCTCACTACGCCGGATCCGATTACTCTGCAGGCCACCTTACGCAAATTTGTCGAGGCAGGTGCGCAAGCGGTGGCGATGGAAGTGTCTTCGCATAGTATCGATCAAGGTCGCATTAACGGCATTGAATTTGAAATTGGGGTGTTTACCAATTTAACGCAAGACCACCTTGATTACCACGGCGATATGAAAAGCTACGCTGCGGTCAAGCGCAGCTTTTTAGCAGAATGTTCAACCCTGCATCTGGTGATGAATGCGGATGATGAGTACGGCCGTCAATGGATAGAAGAACTTGCAGCGCGTAAATCTGTTTTTGCTTATACAACTGAGCAGCCTGTCATCCCTGATTTCGTGCCGCGTATTTATACGGATCAAGTCCAATCCAGCTTGCAGGGAGTGACCGCAAAAGTACATTCACCTTGGGGTGGCGGGGATTTATCATTGCCCTTAGTCGGCCAATTTAATTTAAGTAATAGCCTTGCTGTACTCTCGACTCTCTGCGTTTACGGCATCCCGTTTACCGATGCTTTGGCGTGTCTTGCCCATTTACAACCCGTAGCTGGACGCATGCAAACCTTGGGTGAGCATGGCAAACCTCTAATTGTAGTTGATTATGCGCATACTCCGGATGCTTTGGAGAAAGTTCTTTCTGCCTTGCGTTGGGTCATTCAGGAAATGGATCGACGCTATAAA
>CAYUYG010000287.1:0-3076 GCA_964449125.1 uncultured Coxiellaceae bacterium
ATTATCTAAACTTGCACCGCGCGATAAATTCATTGCTTGCAGATTTTCAAAATCACCCATAAAACCAAATGTACGTGCGCGGCTTACTTCTTTCACGTAAGACAAGCTGGAGAAATCCAGAGTCGCAGTTTTAATGTGTGATTTGTTAAATAAAGGATGATCAAAATCAATGGTAAACGTGACCTTGAAACCGTTGAAGGGTTCAAAGCATGCCCATTTGTCGCCGTCAGTTACTTTCAATTTACGCTTGATGCGAATAAAGCGTTTTGGCGCGTTTTGTTCTTCGATGCCAGCGGATTGGAGTAAAAACACAAATGGACCGGCACTGCCATCCATAATTGGAATTTCAGAAGCGGTGACGTCAACATAGGCATTATCGATGCCTAATCCAGCAAATGCAGATAAGAGATGCTCTACTGTTGATACGCGCACACCGTCTTTAACAAGTGTGGTGGAAAGCGTTGTATCACCAACATTTTCAGCCCACGCAGGTATTTCTACAATAGGATCTAAATCAACGCGGCGAAAAATAATACCGGAATTAGGAGGGGCACCACGAACGGTCATTTGTACGCGTTCGCCGCCATGCAAGGTGATGCCAGTGGCGTTAATTACGTTTTTTAGAGTACGTTGTCTAATCATTACAGGCTTCTAAATTCTTGTTAATACTGAGCATAATATCATAATATGATGTTTTTTTGAAATAAAAAACACGGTATATGTTACGCTCAATAATGCGTTATTTCACCTATTCTAGGGCGGGTTATCCAGCAACAGGCTGCTTATCCAGCCTGGCGAAAGGCTCAAACGATACACAATTCTCCTCAAACCGGCAATAGGATTATTAAACCTCTTCTTCTTTACGGCGCAAAAAGGCAGGGATATCAAGATAATCAATATCATGCAAATTCTCAGGCTGTAGGGTTGGACGCGCAACAGGCTGGGTTTGAGCCTGAGTTTGGGCGGGGGCCACCGTGGGAGTCGAGGCAACGGGCTGAGCCGGGGTTTGACGACGAATGACCGCTGGCTTATCCAGTTGTGTGTAATCCACCGGACTTTCAATAGGCCTCAGATTTTCAATAGCCGGCATTTTTAAGGCAGCAGCGACTTGTTTTCTACCCAAGCCGGTTACGATAACCGTCACCCTCACTTCATCACGCAATTCAGGATCAATAACTGTACCCACGACGACCGTAGCACTGTCAGAAGTAATGTTTTTAACAACTTCACCGACTTCTTCAAATTCGCCTATAGAAAGGTCAAGACCGGCAGTGATATTAACCAACACCCCTTTTGCTCCCGTCAAGTCGACGTCTTCCAGTAGCGGACTGGCGATAGCTGCTTCAGCCGCCAAGCGCGCACGATTATCACCGGAACCGACACCCGTCCCCATCATTGCCATGCCCATTTCAGACATCACCGTACGCACATCAGCGAAATCGACATTAATCAGACCTGGGCGTGTAATTAATTCAGCAATGCCTTGTACGGCTCCGCGCAATACATCGTTTGCTGCTTTGAATGCATTGATGAGCGTGACGTTTTTACCCAGCACGCTGAGTAATTTATTGTTCGGTATCGTAATTAATGAATCGACGTTATGAGATAAATTAGCAATGCCCTGTTCTGCTGTTTGCAAACGCATTTTACCTTCAAAAGAAAAAGGTTTAGTCGTGACGGCAACCGTCAGAATGCCTAATTCTTTTGCGATTTGCGCAAACACCGGTGCCGCACCTGTTCCTGTGCCGCCACCCATGCCTGCCGCCAGAAACACCATATCCGCGCCATTTAACGCCGTGCGGATTTTTTCACGGTCTTCTTCAGCAGCCCGCTTGCCAACTTCGGGATTGGCTCCCGCACCCAAACCGCGCGTGATATTTTCACCGAGCTGAATGATCGTATTAGCAGAAGAATTTTTCAGTGCCTGAGAATCAGTGTTCGCGCAAATAAATTCGACGCCCTCAATATGGCCTGCCATCATATGTTCCACAGCATTGCCGCCACCGCCACCAATGCCAACTACTTTAATCACTGCATTCTGTTGACAGGTATCCAATAATTCAAACATGCGATCACCCTCATTCGTTAAAAGTTACCCTGAAACCAGCCTCTCATCCTGGACCATAAACTTTTCATGCTCGGCTGGTTAATGGCTGCTGTACGGCTGTTTTGCCGCTGCTTCAATCCATAAACCAACAACCCGACACCGGTTGCATAAATAGGATTATTGATAATATCTGGTAAACCGGAAACATTATGCGGCCTACCTATACGTACTGGTATTTTAAATACACGTTCCGCCAGTTCTTGTGCGCCATTAATTTGTGAAGCACCACCGGTTAACACAATGCCTGCCGCAATAAAATCTTCCAGCCCGCTGCGGCGCAATTCATTCAACGCCAGCGTAAATAATTCTTCATACCGTGCTTCCACGACTTCTGATAAAGCACGACGCGGTAATCGTTTACCCACGCGATCGCCAATGGTCGGAATATCGATCATTTCACTCGTATCAACGAGATCTTGCAAAGCACAACCGTGCTTAATTTTAATTTCCTCAGCATTGCGCGTCGGCGTGCGCAAAGCAATGGCGATATCATTCGTTACCTGATCGCCCGCAATCGGAATCACTGCCGTATGCCGTATCGCGCCATCTGTAAAAATAGCGATATCACTCGTACCGCCGCCGATATCGATCATGCAGACACCGAGTTCTTTTTCATCTTCACTGAGAATGGATTGGCTAGAAGCAAATTGCTCAAGCACGATATCGCTAGTGGTTAAACCACAACGTTGCATACATTTTATGATATTTTGTGCCGCGCCCACTGCCCCTGTGACAATATGGACTTTGGCTTCAAGACGCACACCTGACATACCGACCGGTTCACGGATGGAGTCTTGGTTATCAATGATGAATTCTTGGGGGAGGACGTGCAGGATTTTTTGATCGGCAGGAATGGCAATCGCTTTTGCCGCATCAATGACCCGTTCGACATCGCTTTGTGATACTTCATAGTCTCGAATGGCGACAATGCCATGTGAATTCAAACTTTTGATATTACTGCCCGCGATA
>CAYUYG010000288.1:0-3076 GCA_964449125.1 uncultured Coxiellaceae bacterium
TGCGACGCGGCATCGCCTCTTTGTGCATAGGTGGTGGCGAAGCAACCGCTATCGCAATCGAAATGATATAAAGGAAACACTATGAACCGTGAAAGCATGGAGTTTGATGTCGTCATTGTTGGCGCAGGGCCAGCGGGACTTGCCACCGCCATCCGTTTAGCGCAATTAGGCGAAAAACACGGACAACCATTGAATATTTGCATCATCGACAAGGGCTCAGAAGTTGGCGCGCACCTTCTTTCTGGTGCAGTACTGGAACCGCGGGCACTTAATGAATTAATTCCTGACTGGCAAGAAAAAACAGCACCTTTACACACGCCTGTCACCCACGATGAATTTATGCTGTTGACGGAAAAAAAATACTGGCGTTTGCCAACTCCGCTACAAATGCATAACCAAGGTAATTACATCATTAGCCTCGGTCAATTTTGTCGCTGGCTCGCACAGCAAGCAGAAAATCTCGGGGTGAATATTTTTCCAGGATTCGCTGCAACCGAAGTAATGTATGAGGGTGATCGTGTCGTCGGTATTATTACCGGTGACAAGGGCTTAGATAGAAAAGGTCAGCCTAAACCACAATTTCAAGCTGGCATTGAATTACGCGCCAAACAAATCGTCATGGCAGAAGGATGTCGCGGATCGCTAACGCAATTATTATTTGCACGTTACAATTTGCGTGAAAAATCTGATCCACAAACTTACGGTATTGGCCTCAAAGAAGTGTGGGAAATTCCTGAAGACAGTCATCGTGCTGGCAGTGTATTGCACTCTATCGGCTGGCCACTCGATCACTCAACCTATGGTGGCGCATTTGCTTATCATTGGGGGAAAAATTTACTGTCGATCGGTTTTGTGATTGGACTGGATTATCACAATCCCTATCTTAATCCCTACGAAGAATTTCAACGCTTTAAAACACATTCCGTCATTCGTCCTTTATTGGAAAAAGGGCGACGTATTGCTTATGGTGCACGCACGCTGGTAGAAGGTGGTTTGCAATCACTGCCAAAATTGACTTTCCCCGGTGGTTTGATTGTCGGTGATGCGGCTGGTTTTTTAAACGTACCGAAAATCAAGGGCATCCATAATGCAATGAAATCAGGCATGGTGGCAGCAGAAAGTTTATTTCCCATGCTGCAATCCAATCACTCTGAATGCAATGCTTATCCAGACAATGTAAAAGCAAGTTGGGTATGGGAGGACTTATATAAAGCACGTAATATTCGTCCGGCATTGCGCTGGGGCTTGTTACCCGGATTAGCGTATGCCGCATTGGATACGTATGTTTTTCGTGGACGTGCGCCCTGGACATTCCATCATAAATTGCCCGACAATCTTGAATTGAAAAAAGCAGATCAATGTAAAAAAATTGAATATCCCAAACACGATAATAAAATTACCTTTGATTTAAGCACCTCGCTTTACCTCGCCAATGTTTCCTATGATGAAAATCAGCCTTATCATCTCAAATTAAAAGACCGATACGGCGTACCCATCAACATTAATTTTAAAGACTATGCTTCACCGGAAACGCGTTATTGTCCAGCGGGGGTATATGAGATTTTGTATAACGAAAATAATGAACCGCGTTTGCAAATCAATGGTGGTAATTGTATCCAATGCAAGGCGTGCGACATCAAAGATCCGACGCAAAATATCGTCTGGACTCCTTCTGAAGGTGGCAGTGGTCCAAACTATGAAATGATGTAACAACGCCCATCACCAACCGAGCAGATTCCGTGTCTCGAACACGGAATCACCCTCCTCGCTGACCCCTAGAATCGATTGATTTTACCTTAGACAAGCTGATGATTAGCCTTTATGATACGGCTCAGTATTAGATTTTTAGAAGGGCATACCATGAACCAGACACTTGATATAACTACATCATTAAGAAGTATTTTTCATACTGAGGAAAATTCTTTTTTACGTCAAGCCACGTTAATTTTATTCGGCGTTTTAGTGTTAGCCGTATCAGCACAACTGAGCGTCCCCCTAAAACCCATACCCTTAACTTTTCAAAGTACGGCCGTTATTTTAATTGGGATGGCTTATGGCCCACGGAATAGTGCAGCCGTCATTGTTGCGTATTTAATAGCTGGTCTAATTGGTTTCCCAATATTCGAAAATTTTAGTGCGGGCCCTGGCAAATTTTTTGGTCCCACCTTAGGCTACTTACTCGGCTTTTTTCCAGCTGCTATCTTAAGCGGTTATTTAGCGCAAAAAGGTTGGGCAAAAAACGTTATTACCAGTTTCCTGGGTGCGTGTCTCGGTGTCAGTATTATTTTCCTGTGTGGTACCAGCGTGCTTGCACAATCAATTGGTTGGTACAACGCGGTTTTCTTGGGCGTCTTGCCATTCATTGTTTCTGAACCCATTAAATTAATTGTTGTCGCACTGCTCATTCCTGAATTATGGAAAAATGCGGAGTGAACATCGGCTTTCGTCCGCACCATTTCTTGTGTGCGCTCTGTTTTAAAGGCAAGGGTTATTCCCCTGCCTTTATCAGAAACTTCAAAACTATCATGCAAGTTTTACAAGGTCCGGATGGTGATAGTACATCCATCAACATCGTTAAAAATACTGATTCTATCTGTGCTCCTTGTCCCCATCGTCAAGATCAACTCTGTCAAACGGAAGATAAAATTCAGGTGCTGGATTCAGCCCACACCGCTGTTTTGCAATGGGAGACCGAGACGTCAATTTCCTGGGGCAACGCGAAACAACGTATTGCAACAGAACTCACTTTTGAAAAATTTCATGCAATGTGTAGCACTTGCAGCTGGAAACAATACGGTATGTGTGAAAGTGTCTTAACCGAATTTTTACCCTCCAAGTAAGCCTCTTTGGCTCCCACTCTTCACTGACAAGACACTATCGCGCGGGTGCGCTATGATAGTAACAATATTCTCAGGATGAGATGACTATGCTGCGTAATCTGTTACGGAAAAAAGCGGTCGGCCATGTCCACGAAGGTATCAGTTTACGCCGCACATTAACGGCTCTTGATCTCACCCTCATGGGTATTGGAGCAATTATTGGGGCAGGCTTGTTTGTGAGAACGGCATCAGCAGCA
>CAYUYG010000289.1:0-3074 GCA_964449125.1 uncultured Coxiellaceae bacterium
TTTAGTCAGTGTACAAAAATTACTTGCATTCACTTTATTGGGTTTTTGCGGGTATGTTTTACAAGCTCTTTTATTCGACAAACCAAACCGCAAGCTCGATACCAAACATTGTTTGTGGCTACTCTGTTATATTATAGGCCTTTACGTTTTTTCTTATTGTGGTAATTACGGGGGCGCTCGTCTTATTCCAATTTATTGGGATTTATTATATCTACTTGTATTCAGTCTAATCATTTTTATTCTCGCTTTTTTATCCAAAAAACCTGAGGAATATACGCAACGCATGATTACGACACTCTCAGATTGACTAATTACGCATAATAATACGTAAAACCAACTCAAGGATAAATTAAGCATGATTTTAAGCATTAATTTTTATAAAAATGGAGATGTACCTAAAGTTAGATTTGATTTGTTAATTGAGCATGGAGAGAGAGGTTGGTTGCATTATCCACTACCCTATATTGCTGAACTGCTAACAAATGATAGACGAAAAATGCAAACACTAAGACCACAATTCGGAACTCAATATTTTGGTTCAACCAGTTTTTTTGCACAACGCTACAATATACAGTATGCTTTTGAAATAAAGTCGATAGCGTATAGTATTTCCGATGATCCCTTAGTCCAACTTAAATTTTTAAATGCCATAACAGCCTATTTTGAAAATCAAATTCAAAATAGCGCTGACATAGAATTTATTATAATTAATGCTGGATTTATTGAACCACGCATTGCAGCACAAGTTGAATTACCTAAATTAAATTATATGCGAAGATTGCATCTATGGTTCTATAAAGATATTAAAAATGCCTTAATTGCTCAGAGCACTAGCCATCATTTAAATATTACAATTGAAAAACTCTTGGAACATGCAATTGATACAAACAAACTAACAGCATGTTTTTATGACGAACTCATAAAACTGCGTAACACGCCAACTCATCGCGCCATCGCCGCTTCGGCTTTTCAAAACAATGTGATTAAACCACCCTTACCACGCAGTCAAGTATTAAATTCCCTACTCAATTTAGCTAAGTGCTTATTTCATGATGGTAAGCAAAACCAATTAGAAAAAATACTTGCTATTCTTCGAACGGAAACAATCAAACGCTTATATGTAAGCTGCTTCGACAAAAAAGCAGATGACGATATGAATTTTAGTTACAATCATCCCGAATGGAGCTTTCTACGACACATTAAAGTCACGTTTGATGAACATGGTATTGCTTGCATGCGAGATATTCAAAACAATCCGGGTTATAAAAAATACTATGCAAATGGGCGGCCGAATCATGCCATTTTTGGCAAAGAAATGATTCATTTCTGGAAAACAGCTGGTTTTCCTATACAGGAAGACGATGATTTACATCATGAACAACGATTCACTCCTGACAGTTCCGAAAAGCTAAAACAAGCTGGTTTTCTTACGGTACCGCAAATAAAGCGTTTAATGCATGCGCGTAATATAGCCGGATTTTTTAAGCACAGCATTTATCAGGGATCGAGTGAAGAAACTAAATTAGATGCTTACCAGGCCTTGTTCCCTCACATACCGGTTGAATTAAAAGATAGGATCATGGATATGGCCAGCGAGATTAATCATAGTATTAATAAAGAAGATTTACAGATCGCTAAGCAGGCAAATTTGCCCGCGCCGGGCAGGATGAGATTATAATAATGGGTCGGCTCAGACCCCTGGGCCTAGGTAAAGCCATCAGCCTAGTTTTAACTCATCAAAAAATAATTGTAAATTTTTTATGATTTCTAATAACTGATTATTGATTTGACTAACTTCGTTGTTTTTAAAATTTTTCATTGCAATACCTTGCATAAGCGTACCTTGTTTTTCTAATTTGCGGCAGGCAGTTTTTGCTTTTTCTGTTAGAAAGAAATGGTAGCTGCGTTTATCGAGTTTATTGGAGATTCGCTTTATCAATTTGTCTCTTTCCATACGATCTAAGATACGAACGACCGTTGGCTGCTTTAAACCAGAACTTTTAGTTAGTTCAGTTTGAGTTTGGCCATCTTTCTCCCATAATCTAACCAAAAAAATAGTTTGGGAATAAGTTACGCCAAGTTCTTCTAGATTAATATTAGCCACTCGTTCAAACAAACGTGCAGCTTTTTTAATCAAGACGCCCGTGTGTTCGTTTAAATTAAATGACATCTAGCCCCACCTACTCGAGATTTTCTAAAAGCTAAGGTTAAACGAAATTTCTTATCTTTAGAAGAAATATGTTTAGCTTATCTATTTCAAAAAGATATATAGCTAACTATATTAATTGACAAGCTGGGTATCCGATGAATAGAATTTCACAAATTTTATTAAGTAAAAGGATTTATTATGAAAAAACATCAACCCCTAGTTACCATCTTTTTATCGCTCCTCAGCACACTTGGTTACACCAATACTAACTCCAAAATGTTAGCAGTCGTAGAAGAAAATGCAGGCCATGTCAGTTTTTATAATTATGAAAACGGCAATAAACTTGGCAGTCTTGAAGTAGGATTTTTACCGCATGAAATAGCTATTTCTAAAGATGGTAAAACTGCCTACGTGAGTAATTTTGGCATTAAAGATTATGACAGTGGGATTGGGGTACCTGGCGCGAGTATTTCGGTAATTGATATTCCAAATCGTTTAGATAAACTTCGAATATGCTCTAAAGTTAATTGACGCTCGCCATTTAATATTTTAGACACCAATGATTGACTTCCAATTTCTGGCAAATCACCTTGTCCTAATTCATGTTCATCCATAAGAAACTTTAACATACCAACTGCAGAAACTTTTTTGACTTGGTAGCGTCGATTTTCATATGCTTCAATATTACTCGCGACCAAATTTATCAGGCTAGCCGCACGCTCATCCTTATGATGACGTGACCACTCCATAAGTTCATCTATAAAAGCCCGAAGATTTTCGTATTCTTTCTCATTGCGAGGCACACTCGCATAAGATACCACATGGCCCCAGTGTGATATTGTCTCACGTACTGCTCTCATAATTTACCCCGCTTCATTGCATCTTCGTTTTTTTTCATACTGTACTCAGCATGAGTCCAGATACG
>CAYUYG010000290.1:0-3062 GCA_964449125.1 uncultured Coxiellaceae bacterium
GCAGGGTCGGTTGCCATTCTGTCAGGCAATCACAGTTTAATCATTCCTGAGCATCCTTATATAAAATTACGAGCTTTGCATAATGGAAGGAAATTGGTTGTTTTCCATACGGCAAAGGATTCCCAAAATAATACTAATGAAGCCAATCTTCCTTATTTGGGAGAATTAATTAAAACTTATAAAGCCGATCCAGATGAAACCTTATTGATACCGATGCGCCAATGCCGGGGTTACGGCCGAGCAGCTGCCTCCCTTTGGCCAGCGTTGCCTTTTTTACAGCGTCAGCACATTGTTTTGGTTGAGGTGGATTTACAAGATCAGATGATACTGATACATAACTCACAAGCTTTCAGCTATACCTACCCGGATGCGGTAGCGAATATAGCCTCGGCCCTCGGTTTTGAGTATCACCTAAAAGACTATGGTCAGCAAAAAGGCCATGATAGCTGCGGCTATTATATCTCGAGCTATGTGCGCGAAATATGGCTAACTGGCTCTTCTAGTCAGTTGAAAATGTTCTCACTGGAAGATAAAAAATATGCTTGCAAAGCTGACTTCATCAATGAATGGCTCAAG
Source organism: uncultured Coxiellaceae bacterium (assembly GCA_964449125.1). Lineage (GTDB taxonomy): Bacteria > Pseudomonadota > Gammaproteobacteria > DSM-16500 > DSM-16500 > Aquicella. The sequence goes on from CAYUYG010000290.1 coordinate 577, forward strand.
CACGAAGAGAAGGCTGAGTTAGGCCAATCTGAATCTGTAGTTAAAAAACATTCATAATGGCTTCTTTTGCAGGCAGTTTATTTTGTAAAATCTGCCACACGGCTTCACAAATAGGCATAGCCACACCTTTCTTTTGTGCGAGTGCGACGACAAGCTCTGCATTGCGTTTACCTTCCACGACTTGCCCAATTTCTTTTTCAGCGTCGGCTGGTGTTTGTCCTTTGCCGATGCCAAGACCGAGACGACGATTGCGCGACTGATTATCTGAGCAGGTCAGAATGAGATCACCCAGTCCGGCTAAACCTGTGAAGGTGTCTGCTTGCGCACCTAGAGAGATACCGAGTCTAGTCATTTCCGCAAGACCAAATGTCATGATTGCACTGCGTGCGTTTGCACCCAAGGCTAAACCGTCAGAAATGCCGGTAGCAATGGCAATGACATTTTTTACCAGCCCACCCACTTCCAAGCCAATCACATCGTGAGTTGGATAAGTGCGAAATAAGGGATGATTAAAACGAGTCATTAAATCATTCAAAAAAGTTTGCGATTTGCTGGCGAGCATGACTGCTGCAGGAAGGCCCGCGGCAACTTCACGTGCGAAAGATGGGCCAGAAAGGACTGCAAAAGGATGGTTTGCGCCCAAAATATCGTGGGCAATATCACTTAATAATTGTCCTGTCTCTGTATCCAAACCTTTGGTAGCACAGACTACGCGTCCAGTTTGACTCAGATACGGTTTTAACAGAGTGAGTGTTTGTCGAAATCCAACGGAAGGAACGACTACCAGCACATCTTCTACACCTTGTACCGTTTCGGCGAGATCAGCAATGGGATGAATTGTTTCCGGCAGCGTCAGGCCCGGTAAATAACGTTCATTTGCCCGGTCTCTCAGCATGGCGTCAATTTCAGTTTTATCGATACTCCAGATACGGACAGTCTGTCCGCGTCTTCCCAGAGAAAGCGCTAACGCGGTACCCCATGAGCCAGCACCGAGAATTGCAATAGGTTTGAATTGTTGAGTAGCCACTGCGTCGTCCTTATTAGCAAGGTTGAGTTGAGTTTATATAAATCCAACTCAACCTGCATCCAAACAAAGTTTAGTTCGCTTTTTGTGCGCCTTCTTTGTTTTGTTCTAAGTGTTGGGAATAAAGTGCATCGAAGTTAACTGGCGCTAAAATTAATTGCGGGAAACCACCGCGCACAACGATGTCGGAAACCACTTCTCGTGCATACGGGAAGAGAATATTAGGACAGAAGCTGCCTAACATTTGGTGTAATTGATCGTTAGGAAAACCATTAATCATAAATACGCCAGCTTGATGAACTTCAATCAAGAACGCTGTTTTTTTGCTGGTGCTGACTGTCGCGGTAATGGATAACACGACTTCGTGTAGGTTGTCTTGCACGCGGTTGCTTTTGGTTTCCAGATTCAACGAAACTTCCGGTTTCCATTCTTCAACGAAGGTGTGAGGTGTATTAGGTGCTTCAAAAGAAATGTCTTTGACAAAAATACGTTGGATTTCAAATTGAGGTGCTTGAGTTTCGTTTGTTTGTTCCATAATAACAGCCCTTATAACTAAGATTTTAATAAGTCATCGAGTTTACCTGACTTTGCTAAGGCAGCAAGGTCATCGTAACCACCGATGGATTGATCATTAATAAAAATTTGGGGAACTGTGCGGCGATTGCTTAAACGCAGCATTTCTTCCAATTTGACAGGATCCAAATCAATACGGACTTCTTCAAATGTCGCTCCCCGCGCTGACAATAAGTCTTTTGCCATTTTGCAGTAGGGACACGTTTCTTTGGTATAAATGATTATTTTAGCCATTAGCGCTCCTTAATCATCGGCATTTGCGCATCATTCCAGGCACGCATGCCGCCCATTAATGAAAAAGCATTATAACCGTGTTTGCGCAGTTGTGCGGCTATTTTTTCTGATTCCACGCCAGCCTGACAAACGATAATTAAAGGACGGTTTTTGAACTTTTCAATTTTCTTCGGATTATTTTTCATATCAGCGGCAGTGAGCGAAAGTGCTTCGATAATGTGACCATTACGAAAAGCTTCGGTCGGCCGCAAATCAAGAACCAGACCGTTTTCATGATTCATCATGAAAATCGCCTGTTGCGGTTGCACGCCGTGACGTTTCTTTTTTGTGCGCAGTAATTCGACTATGGCAAGCAATACCAGCAGGGCAGCAATGGCAATGCTAAGCTGCGGATGGTTACTCAAAAATGTGTTCAATTCTTGCATGGTCACACCTTACGTTTGAATTATTTAATGGTCGATAATGTATAGTTTCTTGCTGTTGAGGGCAACATTAAATGAATCTCAACGCCTCGCACAGCACCAAATATCAATCTGTGCGGCTCCCTTATTTTTCAATAAGTCGCTTAATGCATTAACCGTATGTCCAGTAGTCATGACGTCATCCAAAATGGCAATGCTCAAACCTGAATAATCATGCTGGGTCTGAAAGGCAT
>CAYUYG010000291.1:0-565 GCA_964449125.1 uncultured Coxiellaceae bacterium
TTGTCTGTCATCATAAAGAAAGTTAATTATCTTCTCCAGTCAAATTGCGGACAAATAAATGAAAAAGTTAGAAATCGACATTGCAGCGCAGTTAATGCGTGTATTTGATAACGAACAATTGGTTAAAGAATATGTCGTTTCCACTGCAAAAAATGGTGTCGGTGAGAAACTAGGTAGCGAACAAACCCCGCGTGGGTGGCATTTGGTGCGTGCCAAAATTGGTCATGCTTGTGAGCCTAACACTGTGTTTGTAGGGCGTAGAAAAACCGGTGAAATTTATACACCTGCTTTGCGTCAACAATTTCCTGAGCGTGATTGGATCCTAACACGAATTTTTTGGCTGAGTGGTTTGGAGCTTGGCAAAAACCGCTTGGGTGAAGTTGATACCATGCGGCGTTATGTTTATATACATGGCGCGCCCGATGATGTCGTCATGGGTGTGCCGGGATCGCGTGGTTGCATACGCATGCGTAATACGGATATTATCGAATTATTTGAACAAATACCGGTAGGTACCCGCTTATTAATTACTGCTTCACCGACGGTATCTAGTTAATTCACTTTG
>CAYUYG010000291.1:575-3062 GCA_964449125.1 uncultured Coxiellaceae bacterium
CAATTTGTAGATAATTTTCATAACATATTAAATGACGGTTTTTTTTTTAATTAACTTTGGTTTTTACTGTGTTTTTTTTTGTTTGCAGGGATTTGTTTTTCTAATTGTGTTGCTAATTGCTTGAGTAAGGCGTCAAAATCATCCAATACTTTACTGAGTTGTTCGACAAGGTTTTTAGCTAGCTCGGGTGATAATGAATTATCGGTTTTTTGTGGAGCTTTTTTTGTAGAAGGTGTTTTTTCTAATTCTTTATGAATTTTACCGGTAGAAGTTGATGTAGAAGCGGTTAATTCAGAAGTAGAGTGTAATCGATCTTCTTTTTTGCATTCATAAGCACTTTGTAAGCTTGCTAAATGGGCTTGAACAGTTTGAAGCTGCATCTCGGTAATGGGTTTATCTTCTGCACGGACGTTCGTCGTTAATTTGGTTACGCCACCACCAATAGCGTAATGTGGAACAGAAATCTGGTTTTGCCAACCCATTAAGACATTGTTTGCGGTAAATTTTTCGATGTCTTCTAAATCTTGATCAAGTTCTTTCTCTGGCACCGGTCCCAATCCGCCAGCTCGAGCACAAGTGGTAACGGGAAGAATTTGAAAGACCGATTGCAGTTCAGAATATTTTTCTGTGCCTAATAAATTTATCACTTTAGCCATGACAGCTGCTTGATTCGTACCACCTGCAAAAGTATCCGTTTTCCATTGGAGTGTTTCATGTTCCCCATAATATAAATTACGTAGGTCTTTAGTTTGCGCAGCATTGGCAGAATAGGTAATGCCAATCTTTCTGTCAGGATATCGTTCATGTAAAAGCAATGCATGATTAAGAATTTGTTCAGCTTGTTGGTGAGCTGAAATTTCGCGCCCGTCTCGTGTGTTGTAAGGAAGTAAAAACGGCACAAACACACCTTGTGGTTTGTCAATTCCACTATCAGAAGACCCGAACTCGGCTTCGCTTTTGTTTCTAGCGTTCATGCCTTTCCTCGTTTGTTTTTTAACAACGTATAATTATCTTTGTATAAGATTTTACTCTAAGTATATTATCAAAACATGAACATAGACTTAAGGTTTTTCTCTTTGTCATAAGTTTAACCCTAGGGTGAATAATCATGTTAATCATCATATTACTCATTTTAAATCATCAAGCGCAGTAGGTATGCTATGCTTAAATAGAAGAGCCACCTATCAACCAATATAAATACTTTTTGCTATTGAATCAGAAGAAGTATTTGAGAAAGTGGGTGCCATGACAGACAAAATTCATGAACTCTTAAATTTTTGGTTTGGTAACTTAGGTTCCGCTGATTTGCCCAATAGCGATCGCACGAATTTATGGTTTGGTGAAAATGAAATCGTCAAGAATCAACTGACCGAATTTTTTGGCGAGGAATTCAGTGCTGCACGTCAAGGTAAATTAAGTGAATGGGCAAAACACCGCGCGGACGCTTGGCTTTAATTATCCTGCTAGATCAATTTCCTCGTTATATTAACAAACGCACACCGGATGCTTTTGTGAATGATGATGATGCGCAACGTTTATGTATTGAAGGATTGCGTGAAAAAATGGATCAATCCTTAACATTGATCGAGCGCGTATTTTTTTATATGCCCTTAGTGCATGCGGAAAACTCTGAAGAACAGGAAAAATCCATTCGTTTGTATCAAGATTTAGTTTCGCTTTCTATGAGCGAAACCACGCAAATTTATCAGTTATTTCTTGCCTATGCGTATGCGCATTTTCGGGTCATAAAAGAATTTGGCCGTTTTCCACAGCGTAATCAAATTTTGGGACGGTCTTCGACCGAGGCAGAAATTGCTTTCTTGAAAAACGCTTGATTTAGAAATGATAAGAAAGCGTCAGTCGTTCGAGACTCGTATTTTCCTGTTTTGCTTTCTGAAATTTTTCAGCAAACAAGGTTACGCCGCTTTGGGCGAAGCTAGTCTTGTTCTCTTTTATAGTACGATTGATTCTTTCATTCTGGCTGGCGCAGCCCCAGGCGGTTGTGTAACCAGTCGTGCTGCCTATCACGCAACCACTCATCGTGAGGCAATAAGCGCTTATTACGGTTTGAGGTAGACACACAGTAGGTGTTAATACTGCCCCGGTAGCGCAACCTAAGTAAGTTAGACCCTTAACCAACCAATTACTACCTGGTTTGTTAGTGTAAGTTAAAAGTTGGTCTGAACAAGTTTCAACTTTTTCCATTAACAGCGGTAGAAAATTATTTTTATTTCTTTCACCATCCATCTGAATTTGAAATTGATGTAATTTTTTGCCATGTTTTTGATAAATCAACTCTCGGTAATCTTTATTTAACCAGGAAAATTGAAGTTGTTGAGCTTGCGGAGCCAGTTCAATGATATAAGTTTGTAATTCGATGGGTAATGTTTGCAGTTCAAAATGAGCAGTTGTTTGGGATGGTTCGCTGGACAAAAATGGTTTCGGATGGTGTCTATTATGCATATTCTCTCGCTCTGAATGATGGCA
>CAYUYG010000292.1:0-3058 GCA_964449125.1 uncultured Coxiellaceae bacterium
CTGCGCACACGTCAAATGATTACTGACAAACACCCAGCAGTGGCGATCATCAATCGCAAAAAATTAATTAATTTTTGCAGCAACGATTATTTAAGCCTTGCAAATCACGCCTCAGTCAAACGTGCCTTCGCAAAGGGAATTGATCGTTACGGCGCAGGCAGTGGTAGCTCCAGCTTGGTTGCTGGATATACCCGTGCGCATGCCAAACTTGAGCGGACCTTTGCCGACTTCTTGCAGCGCGAACGTGCGCTATTATTTAACTCCGGTTATCACGCCAATCTCGGCGTCATCAGTGCGCTTGCCGATCGTCACAGCACCATTATTGCTGATAAATATAGTCACGCCTCCCTCATCGACGGCATTATTTTATCGCGAGCTCGACATTATCGTTATCAACATAATAATTTAATTCACGCTAAAGAACTTGCGCTACGCGCAGGTGAAAGCAAAATTTTTTTTATCACTGAAAGTCTATTTAGTATGCACGGCGATATCACTGATCTACCCACACTTGCCCTCATCAGCAAACACCATAAAGCACAACTCATTGTTGATGATGCTCATGGCTTTGGCGTGCTTAACCAAAGCCATGCCGCTATTGATTGCTTAATCACCCCGCTGGGCAAGGCAGTTGCTAGTTTTGGCGCGATTGTTTCAGGTCAAAAAGAATTAATTGAAGTCATTCTGCAACGCGCACGCACCTACCGTTATAGCACTGCCTTACCACCGGCTGTGTGCAACGCCAGTTTACAAGCCTTGAAAATATTACAAACAGAAAGCTGGCGGCGCATCAAACTCGCAGAACTTATTCGTATTTTTATTCAGGAAACAAAAAAATATAATCTACCGCTAATGAGCTTTGATGCGACTCCCATTAAATCCATTCTGATTGGCAGCAACAAGCTAGCGCTGGCCTTACAAAAAAATCTTTTTGCCCATGGTTTTTTTACCGCCTGCATTCGCCCGCCAACAGTACCCAATGGTCAAGCATGCCTGCGTATTTCTTTAAACTGCCAACATGAAGAACCACAAATTTCATCACTATTAAAACATATTAAAATCTTTTTGGAGAAACATGCTAAAACATATTAATTATTTTAATCGTGCCGCCCTCACTTATGATCAACAAAGCAATGTCCAACAAAAAATTGGCCAACAACTGATTGCTTATTTAAATAAGACGCCCATTCCTGCACGCGTCATTGATTTAGGATGCGGCACAGGCATCGTCACAGCGAAACTCGCTCAATATTTACCGAATTCCAAACTAATCGCACTCGATCTAGCTGAACAATTACTCGCGGTAGCAACAAAACGTCTGACACCGTTTGACATTCAAATTAAACAAGCTAATTTCGATTTACTCATTGAGCATCCATTTTATGATTTGGTTTTTTCTAATATGGCCCTGCACTGGAGCAATAACTTCAATAACATATTGCAAACGATTAAAAAAATACTGAAGCCACAAGGACAAATTGCTTTTTCAATTCCCTTGCAACATACGTTTAATGAACTTAAACCGTATTTTGCCGTACATCGTTTTATGCGGCATGCCGACATTATTGCGCACTTGCAAGATTTAAATTATCAGATTGAAATCGAACACCAGGAAACTTTGCTTGAAACTTACACCAACACATTAGCTACATTGCGTTCGCTTAAATATACCGGCGTAAATTTTTGTGCACAGCGCACCACAAAATCGCTAAAGAAAATTCATTTTCCTGACAGCATTCAGACACTCACTTATCATGTAGGTTTTTATGTTGCCAGACCTCGTTAATGCCACCTCATGCAAACTCTTTGTCACTGGAACGGATACCCATGTCGGGAAAACCTATATCAGCACCGGACTGTTATCCGCCTTCACTGCCGCGGGTTACACCTCTATTGCTTGCAAACCCATCGCCTCTGGTTGTGAACAATATAATGGTAAGCTCTATAATGGTGATGCACTGGCGCTGCAAGAAAACAGCTCGGTTAAACTTGATTATGACCTTATTAATCCCTTTGCTTTCGCAGAAGCCATCGCACCACATATTGCTGCACAACGTATCAACAGACAGCTCAGCGTCGCATTATTAAAAACCCAATGCGAGCTTGTGTTAAATTATCCTGCTGATGTTTGCGTAATTGAAGGAGCGGGCGGCTGGCATACCCCGCTTAACGCGCAGGAAACGCTAGCTAATTTGGCAAAACAATTACCCTGCCATATTATTTTAGTGGTTGGTATGCGCCTTGGCTGCCTGAATCATGCCATCTTAACCTGGCAAGCTATACAGCAAGCCCAGGTGCAAGTTTGCGGCTGGATCGCCAATTGTCTTGAACCAGAAATGCCTGCGCTTGAAGAAAATTTGACGAGTTTACAAGCGCTTCTGCCAATTCCGTGCCTGGGTATCGTGCCATATAACGCGAGCGTAGCGGATTGCGTCAGGATAGAAAAAATTTCACGTCTTTTTAACAATCGAAGCATCGCCTGAAGAAAAAGCTTGTACCTTGCCGCTTGCCAATTTCAGCAACAAATGACCTTGCTCATTAATCCCCACCACCTTGCCTTCCATTTTATTCTGCACATTTTGCAGAGTAATGACACGATTAGCTAAATATTCGGCTTGCATCCATTCCTCAATAAATGGAGCAAATCCCTGCGCATTAAATTCTCGCAAACAAGCAAACAAATGATTAACCAACAAAATGCACAAATTATTTCGATCGATATATTTATTTAAAATTTTTTGCACCGATGTCCATTTTTGCGAAATAGTCTCATTGTCCTCGAGCATATTCACATTAATGCCGATACCAATGATTGCCTGACTTAAGCCGTGTGTTTCCGCTTGTATTTCAATTAAGGTGCCTGAAAGTTTATGATGATCGTATAAAATATCATTGGGCCATTTCAAATACAGCTTTTCCGTGACACCACAATCTTGCAAAGTGCGAAAGGTGGCAATGCCTGTCACCAGACTAAGTCCCGCCAATTCGCTGACATCTTTTTGAAAGGGATACGAACATGACAAATAAATATTTTTAGCAAAAGGTGAATGCCACGCAC
>CAYUYG010000293.1:0-3056 GCA_964449125.1 uncultured Coxiellaceae bacterium
AGATCATTCCGCTCAACATAATCTGCATTTTTCTGCAAAATTTTTTAGTAATAATATAGGTAATCCGTGGAATGACCCGAAAATTTTACAAGAATTATTGTTCCATTGTGTTGTGGCAGGCGATAAAAGACGTGTAGAAATAATTGTAAAAAGATTCCCAGAACTTTTATTAGTAAAAGGCACGGCAATAGATTATTTCGGAAATCGTTTTGAAAATGTAACTGCCTTCCAAATTGCCCTATGTGTGCATAATATGGCGATAGCTAAAATGCTAGCAAACAATTTCAAAAATCTAGCGAATGGTGATGCAATTAGGAAAAGCCAATGGGCAGAAATTTCTAATGGCGTAACTCATACCTCAGATGTTAAGGAGATGCTGCAATCCCTTCTTAACGTCATTATAGTGAGTTCCGAAGCTGATTTAGCGGATGCGACAATTAACCAGCAAAATGATAGCGAACTTTGCAAAAAACTGAATTATTTTAGAATATTCTTTACTCAAGTTGCGAGGGAAGAAATACGCTTTAATCATAACCACCTGATCAATGCATTTAAATATTTTTATGCTCAGTTTGAACGTCGAGACCATCAAAGTATAGAGAATTATCAAATCTTGTGTCTATGGTGGAAACAGGTAATTGGTTTTATGCAACGCTTTTTGCCTGAAGGATACGCACATTCACATAGCAATTACCATGCCACGAAAGGACATGCCGAATGCAATAGAATTCTGAAGGACTATAGATCAAGAGAATTATGTTTTATTGGCTATGCTGAAAAATTAGAAGCATGTGCTTCACCTTTTGTTTACACGTTGTCTAATTCATCTGAATCTGAATTTAGATTTGAGCTGGGATACGATGTAGCTTATGGTTTTCGAGGCGCTCAAGCTGACGAGGTACATATAAGAACAGCTGAACAATTGTTGAAATGTTTTGAAGAAATCGCTGCGAATGCTAGCCATCATCTTAGAGAGCTTGACTCGCTCATAAATAATGAAAGTCACGACCAATGCCTGCCACACAAGCATCACTCATATAAATGATGAGTATCGTTCTATTATCGTTGATAAGCTTAATAATCGTCCCAGAAAAATGCTAGGTTATGCCACGCCAAATAATATTTTTTTCAAAATTATTTATTGATTTCTATCTGAGGAATCTGATGCAATAGCTGCATTACTATCTTGTTCACTGGACAAGTCAAATGTCCTTCAGTTGAAGTTATAAAATCGACGTTTTTCCCGACCTTAAATCAGGTGACAAAAATAGAAAAAAATAGATTTGATGCAAGGTATGACGACCTCATATTTGATGATGAAAGCCAACGTCATATAGTTTCATTAAAATTGCACTTAGCGCTAGTTTCTCCCGAATTTTATGAATGGCCGGTAATATGAATTACCGGCCATTAAAATGAAGGCAAAGGCGGATCCTACAAATAAGTGTATACGTAAGTTGTATTCCTTATCATCTGATTATCAAGATAAAATAGGTATGACTCAGCAGTTGTTATAATATTTCGTTAAACAAATACCAACACTATATTTGAGGTAAGAATTGTATGCATAACATTATAAAGCAATGCCTTGATGATCTTGTCATTGCTACTAAAATCTTAGTAAGCGAACAAGTTATCGATGGCTTTGGCCATGTTTCTGTTCGTAATCCACAACAGTCAGACCGGTATTTTATGACTCGCGATAACTTTGGCGGGTTTTATGAAGAAAAGGATCATGAAAAAAACATCTGATTTCTATTGGTCAGAAAGTAATGCCCAGATTTATCCTGTTTTAAAAAAACTAGAAGAACAAAAATTAGTAAGTTCAAAAATTGATGAAGCAAGTGGTGCTAGAAATAAACGAATTTTCTCAATTACCAAAAAAGGTCTTTCTGAGCTCATGCAATGGCTCGAGTTTGATTGTGAACTTGCGCTTTATCGTGAAGAATTTCTTTTACAATTATCATTGAGCCAACACTTAAGCAAATCAAAGTTATTAAAGAAATTAAATTACTATCGGGAAAGTATTGCAAGCAAGCTTGAAAAGCTAAACGGTATCATTAAACATATTAAGATTGATCATGACGGGAAAGCGGATCAGCAATATTTATTGCTAACATACGATCATATTAAATGTGTTCTCGAGTCAAAATTAAAATGGTGTGATAAAACGATAACGACTGTCTCATAAATTTTTAGAAGATAGGTATTTTTATACCACCCCGTGCCGGGATTACTGACTTATATCCCACATAAGCCCTTCAACTGTGTAAAGATACTCATATCGAAAACAAATTTAGTTGGCTCCATTCAACCAATTCTAATGATTTACTCGAACCTGTTATCTGGGCTGGCATCTCCCGTTTGTGGAAAACTTTCTCTAAACGCTGCTGTTCGCGTTCAAGAATGATGAGATAATGCTTTAGTTAGCTCCCGACCAATAAAACCCGAGGCACCTGCAATTAATATCTTCATCGTATTCTCTTTAGTTAATCATCCTACCGAGCTGATCAGCGAATTAACTATAATACCCGGTTTTTATACAAACTTAAGCATTCTTGTCTTAAGTTAACCCTGTAAATTAAAATGAGTAATATTAATTCATGTATGCTAAAGTAAATTACAATAATATCTCAACTTAGAGATCTTACGACTATGCATGATCAATTGTTAGAGATATTTTCTCGGATTCAATTCGCTTTTACCATTAGTTTTCATATTTTATTTCCTGCTTTTAGTATTGGCCTAATCACATTTATTGCAATTTTTGAAGCTTGTTGGCTTAAAACTAACAATCCATTTTATCTAAATATATGTAAGTTTTGGATGAAAATTCTCGCATTGACATTTGGCATGGGAATCGTTTCTGGTATTGTGATGGAGTTTCAACTTGGAACAAATTGGTCTCGCTATACGGAAATGTCCGGCAATGTGTTAGGTGTACTTTTTACTTATGATGTGCTGACAGCTTTTTTTATTGAAGCGGGATTTTTAGGAGTGATGTTTTTTGGTTGGAACCGTGTAAGCCCTCTTTTGCATTTTGCCGCGACCCTCTT
>CAYUYG010000294.1:0-3044 GCA_964449125.1 uncultured Coxiellaceae bacterium
TACGCCCCACTTCACCCTCGACGCGTGCCTTGAGCGTCAGCGGCACACCTAGAGGTGTTGGCTTGATGTATTTCACGCTCAACGAGCCAGTGACGCAATCGATGCGTGGTAGTGTTCCCGTCTCGCGGCCTTCAGCGCGGTATTGATTTGCCATCGCGGTCCAGTTCGAATGGCAGTCGACAAGACAGCTAATCAATCCACCATAAACAAGTGACGGCCAACCCGTATAGCATGTATCCGGTGTGTGCGACATAATAACGTGCACATTGTCAGCATCCCAATAACTCTTGATACGAAGACCTTGCGCATTCTTCGAGCCACAGCCGAAACAGACACCATCAGGCGCTGCCAGATCTTGTAAGGCATAAGTGGTTATGGTCATTGCTTTATTCTCATAGTAATCATTCGTCTTTGGCCGAGAGTCTAACAAGTTGCGCGCTATGGCAAGAAATTTTCTGCTTAAATTGCGGCGTAATTTTAATTATTGCATCGTGTTGTAATAATTAAAAGTGGGTGGTTGCATTGATCAGCAAGCCCTAGCTTACTAATAACGATAAGTAGCGTGTTATTCCATGAATGGGAAGCCTTCATCGAACGTCCGCGCCTGCAAATGTAATGGCTACTAAGTTTGGGTTGTGCAAAGCATAACTCAAACTAACCTCAACAATTATGGCATTTCTTTTTTTCTTATTGACACTTCAAGATCGATAAGGAAGCATAAGCCCATGCAATTACTTAAACAAAACATGAAGAATATTTACGGTAAACAAGGCGAGACATGGATTGCTGATTTACCGACAATCGTTGCGCAGCTTGCGGATCATTGGCATCTCATGCATATCCATCCCGTCGATAATATGACGTTTCACTATGTTGCGCGCGCGGTTACGCAGAATGATGAGCCTGTCATGTTAAAAATAGGTTGTGATAAAAAAACCATTGCCGCAGAAAAAAATGCTTTACTCTATTTTGATGGTAATGGTTGCGTGCGCCTCATTGATCATCATGATAAATGCAATGCTTTATTGCTTGAGCAAGCGATACCGGGCGTATCGCTTAAGTTACTTTATGAGGCGCAACCTCAATATGTGATGGATAATTATATTGCTGTGATGAATAAGCTTCATAAATCATTAGCGGGTAATCATGCTTATCGGCACACCAAAGATTGGCTGAAGGCGATTGATAAATTGCAGATGGGGGGTGATTGTCCCGTTCATTTAGTCAAAAAAGCAATTTCATTGAGAGAATCCTTGTTGTCTTCCATGACGGCAGAAATTTTTTTACACGGTGATTTACATCACGATAATATTTTAAAAAATGGCGAGACATGGGTGGCCATTGATCCTCAAGGTATTATCGGCGAACCTGCATTTGAAGCGGCTGCTTTTGATTTTATGTATGTAAAAGAGCTGGCTAATAACAATCTGGTGAAGCAAGTCATGGAAGCTCGAATTCATCAGTTAGCACAGAAGGCAAATCTTGATGCGCAACGCATTAAAGATTGGGTATTTGTGCGATTAATTTTGATGGTTGCCTGGCAAGTAGAAGATAAGGGCGATGCTAGTTGGGCGATAAAGTTGGCACACGCTTTAACCTAAATATTTTTTCTGCGAAGCAATGAATCTAAGCGACGAATCATGATCAGGGAGAGTTAGCAGCGGCTTATCAATCGCATCGAAAGGACAAGGATGCGGTTACGCCCACTTATCTTCCTGCAATTCTCAATAATGCTTATCTAGTATCGAATTGCCAGAAAATCTCGCCATCATGCAAGCGGTGCATTTCGTTTGTGATTGCTTGGCGCAAATTTACGCATTGCCTCACAATCAATATGTTTCGTATAGAGAATTTTCACAGCAAGATAATTTGGCGCGGGTATTAAAAACATGGAGTGAGAATTCAAGAGATTTTCAACTTGAGGTGCAAGATAACGGCAAAGTGTGTGCTAAATCGCATTTCAGTTTAACAAACAAGGTAAGTTGATTATAATAGCCATCAGGGAAAAATCGCGCACGGAAGCCTAATATCAGGAGTGTTCTATGAAAGCGATAATGAGTGAAAGGCTGCGTGCCATTATACGCGATCCCCAGTCGAACAAAGAGCTTGAGCTTGGTTTGTCTAAATTGGGTTCAAAAACAGGGAGCGCGAGTAGCGCAATTATTTCAATTGGAACCCATCAATATAAAATTCAATTTGTACAGGTGGAATCCGCAAGCAAGAAATAGTGTCACATGAATATAGCGTTTCCAGCTTTGCTGATCTTTCTTTTTGTATTACCAGGTTTTGTTTTTAATCTGGCTTTCTTTAAGACCGACAATACACCACTTAATTATATTCCTTTGACCCATAAAGCCATTGTGAGCTTTGTGGTGACAATAATTTTGCATACGATTTGGTTATTATGCGTTTGTTACCTTTTGCACTTATATATCGATCTGGATTTGATTCTGGTATTGATTGCCGGTGTTCAAGGTGTGAAATATTCAGAAGCCATCACCTCGATCACGGCGCATGAATTGATTTCAACGGCGATGTACCTTATCACGATGTATGCATTCGCTTATGCCTTGGGCAAAAGCCTGCGTTTAGGTATCCGCTATTTTAAGTTGGATGAGAAATATGGCCTCTTTCGCATCGATAGTCCCTGGTATTATTTGTTTAGTGGTTATGATTGGGAAAATGGCGAGCCAGATGGTGTGCGCATCGCTGCGACGTCTGAAATCGCGGGCAGGGGGTATTTATACATCGGCTGGCTGGACAAGTTTTATTTAGATAATGCGGGCAACATCGAGCGTCTGATTTTAACCAGTACGGTGCGACGTGAAATTAAAAAAGACAAAAAAGTGGCAGATGAGAACGCTGAACGCTTTTATCGTATTGAGGGCGATTATTTTGTGCTGAAATATGCCGAAATTAAAAGTTTAAATGTACAATTCTTTAAGATAGAAGAAATAAGTAAATAAATGATCAAGTCTGGACTTTTTCTCACGAAAAATCTAAGTATTTGCGTCTTTTACGCATTGACATCGACTTGGGTATGA
>CAYUYG010000295.1:0-3044 GCA_964449125.1 uncultured Coxiellaceae bacterium
ATTAAAGACGACAGATAAAACTATTTTTCAGCCGGAAATGGTGACACTTCGTTTGGATGCAGGACGCAAAGAGAAAATTCGTCCCGGTGATATATTAGGTGCGTTAACGAAAGATGCAGGCTTATCTGCGGAGGTGATTGGTAAGATTGATATCTCGCCATTTTGTTCGTATGTTGCGATCAGTAAAAATCAGGCGGATAAAGCGTATCGTTATCTGCAAAACGGCAAATTAAAAGGCCGTAAGGTCAATGTTAAAAAACTACGTTAGGATAATATCTATAACTACGGTTTAGTTTCGAGAAAAGTTGGGCCGCATGACCCAACTTATTCCCTGATTTTTGTCATCAAAAAGTTTAGCTAGCAGCTTGCAAACGTTCGGCTTCCAAATTCATGTCGATAGGAAAGCTTAAAGGAGTGTCTGATTGGGAGGCGATTTCGCCATTCTGGATAAATGCATTAATGAATTCATTAATGGTTTCTACGGTAATATGCTCAACATTGGTGACAATAGAGAGGCCTTTACCATATTCAAAACTATCATCAATGATTGTCGATTCAGTAACAAATACTTTGCCTGACTTCGCCAGTTCTCTTACTTCTTTTTCAATCCATTCGGACTGTTTTAATCCACCTAATTCAGGCAGAGCTTGTTCTGGAGCAGGTTCCCAGGTAAAGGTGGTTTTGCCATCGGCTAATTTAAAAAGTGGCGAATCGTCAGGTGTTTTGGCAACTAACAGACTGTTCAATTTTTCCATGGCGAGATCATACAATTTGTCTTCATAAGCGAGTTTGGCGGTGATAATTTCAGCGTTCCAAAAGCTTCTGTCTTTTTTGCTCATGAAGAAAAAGTCGACCCATTGATTGGCGTCATTTAAGGAGTGATCAGAAGCAAATAAGCCGCCAAATTCCGCAGCTGATTCGCGAATGGTATTTTTTACGGTGATATAGATATCTTTGTAATATTTTCTGTTGTATGTATTTTTTTTCATAAAAATTCCAAGAAGTTAGTGTGGTTAAGGGGTAACTGACACCATGTTGGTCACCGTATAGGGCGCCATATATTTATTTGCGGGACAAGCGAGTGTATAGAAATGGTCGATTAAAATCAACGCTCATGGCGATGAATTCGCTTAAATATTGAGCATATTGGTTGTGGCTGCCACATCATGGAGGGTGCGGCAGCTTGGGTGATAATCTCGCTATTCTTAAACCCTGGCGGCTTGGGTTTGGTTGGGAAAGGGCTAGGATTGTTTCATGCCCACTTTTTAGGGTCTTGTTGCGCGATGGATGGTGGCAGCAAGCCTTTTTCTATTAAGTGATTAATAAGCTGATTATATAATTTGAGATTCGAAATATTAATTTTTCAAGACAGTATGTCACCTTGCATATTTTCTAATAAAAAAATCAATCGCTTATATAAATACCTACCGTTTTTTCAGCATTTTTGAAGTATGTTCAATAAAAACCACCGCCACGCCACCAAGAATAACGAGCAGCGTGCCAAAAAGTAGATTCAATTTAAATTGCAAGTTTTCAAATAAAATTGAAACGCCAAGAGCCATGATAATTTCGGTATAAAATAATACGGAGATCAGCTGAGAGGAAATAAATTCTGAAGCATAGATGACACTTAACTGTATAAAGAAAAATAATATGCCAATGGCGATTCCAGTTGGTAGAGAATGCAGCGAAATACTCTGTACTTGATGCTTGAAAAACAATATTGTGCCGATGATCAGGGTGCTATAAAAAAAATAATAAAAAATTGAGAGATTAGGATCGGTATTTTTGTTTATTTCAAGTAATAATAATGAAAATGATAGACAAAGCATGCTGAATAGGACAATGAAAACCGGTGCTTCAAAAATATGTCGATCCGGTGCGAGAATGCATGCGAGACCGGCGAATGCAACGAATACTGCAGGAAAAATAAGAGGATGGATTTTTTTATTATAAAATAATCTGCGTAGCACGGGAATAATAAGCGGGGCAGAGTTTAATATCAGTAACGCATTAAACACACTCATATATTGCAAACCATCAATCAATGCATAAGTTGAAACAAGACTCATGGCAATACGCGGCAAATAATTAGTTTTATGTTCGGTAAAGAATTGTTGCCAAGTATATTTTTGCAGTTTCAAGAAAAAGATGGCACATAATAATCCTGAAAAACTTTGTAAAAATATTATTTGGTTAATTAGCAATTGCTCGCCAATTTTTTTAGACAACAAACTCATCAGCACATACAGAAAAGAACCTGACAGTGTAATGATCATTCCGATTGTAATATTTCTATCTAATTTAAACATCTTAGGTTATGTCGATAGTCGTTTCGTTAGCTGAAGCGGCGGAGCCTGCCATAATACCGCCATCCAATAATAATTCCGTACCTGTCATGAATAGGGATTCATCGGAGGCGAGATACAGGGCTGCATTGGCTACGTCCAGGGGTGTTCCCATGCGTTTAAGCGGTATGTTTTTACTAAATTGTGCAATACGTTGTTCGCGCAAATCGTCGCTACCAAATTCTTTGTCCCACATCGAGGAGAGAATAGCGCCGGGATGAATAATATTGCAGCGAATGGAATAATTGTTTCCCGCACAATAGAGCGCAACTGTTTTAGTGTAATTGCGAGTAGCGGCTTTGCTAGACGAATAGGCTGCAGAAGAGGGGATGCCAACTAAACCTGAACGCGAACCGATATTGACTATGGAACAGTTAATATTGTTTTTCATTATTCTAATGGCATGTTTACAACCAAGAAATACACCATCTAAATTGATTTTATGAACGGCTCTCCAGTCATCTAGCGAGCAGAATTCGGGATTTTGCGAACCACTGGCATTGATAGGGTATTCGATGCCAGCATTATTGATGAGAATACCCAATTTTCCATAATTAGCTTGGCTGAAGGTCATGGCTTCTTGCCAGTCTTGTTCTTTTGCGACATCCAGCTGTAGATAACTGACTTGAGCACTGAATGAACCGGCCGTCTCCCCCCACGCACCCGGCAGGCGGCCCTGCGATATGATGTCGTGAT
>CAYUYG010000296.1:0-3043 GCA_964449125.1 uncultured Coxiellaceae bacterium
GTGGATTGCCTCAGTGCATGAATTAGGATTTCGAACTTTTCTTGAAAGTTTACGTGCTTCGGATAGGCCGTACCGGACGTGCTGGTAAAGAAGGGATTGCGATTTCATTCGTATTACCTGCTGATTTCAAACATTTACAGCGTATCGAACGTTACATCGGGCAACGCTTGCAATTATTACATGCCAGTATCGATGGCAGCGTACAAGCTCAAGACAGCGATACCGCTAGTAAACGCAAACCAGTGATCCGTAATAAATCGGATTTTTCACCTAAATCACGAAGCAGTGATCGTTTTGAAAGCGGCGACAGAGAACAACGCTTCAAGCGCAGTTATTCAAACAGTAATGAAGGCACAGGTGAAAAACGCCGAAGCCGTTCTGAACGCAGTGATAAAGATTCTCGCTTCAAACCCAGCTATGCAAACAGCAATGAAAGCTCCGGTGAAAAAAGACGCAGCCGTCCTGAGCGCACCGAAAGAGATTCGCGCTTTAAACCCAGCTATGCAAATGGCAACGAAGGAATCGGTGAAAAACGTCGTGAACGTTCCGAACGAGCGGATAAAGATTCCCGTTTCAAACCCAGGCATACTAAAACCAATGAAACACAGGGTGAAAAACGCCGTGAAAAGAGTACTAAAACGGATGCGAAATTTGATCAACCGCGTAAAGTAAAAAGTCAGGGCGAACGTTTTGAACGTAAACCCAAGACCACCGTTGCCCCAAAGAAAAAATCCTGGGCCAATGACAGTCAAGCACCACGTGGTGAAAAAGGTAAATGGAAAAAACGCGCGAACGAAAAAGCGCGTGCCTAAAAGCTTACTGACTGACAATGTCAGTCACGTTTTTAAGTCTAAGTTCTGCAGTCCCGTTATTTTTAAAACGGGCTGCAGAACGATGGCTATATCTAGTTGCCGACTACATCCTTATCCCAACTTTTGCCCTTAACTCTTCAGCAGCACACCGAGTTTGAACATTAGAATTATCTGCCAGCAAACTAAAACCTGCCACGCTAGGACACGCTTGCATAGAAGTTTCCACTTCTGCTTGATGAGCTAAGACTCTGTCTGCCTCAGATAACATACGCGGCGCACTTGGAGCAAACCCGAGATCTGGATAGCAAGGAGGCGCGTCTTCTGTTACAGTCCTTTCAACAGCCACAATAGACTCTATTTTAGCGCCCGTGAGTAAGCCATTCAGATGTCGATAAGTACCCACATAAACTGGCACGCTTGAGGGGACAAGTGGGCTGACCGGCCATTCTTCATGACTAGATAAATCGAGCAGCCATTCTTCTTTTTTCCCTATCTTTGTTTTGCGTTCCTTATCCGTTGCTTTTTCCTTACCTTTTTCTCTGGTATTTTCTATCTGAACTGCTTCGGGAGGACACACTTGATTGAGTGTTTTTAGTGATTGAGTATAAAAATTACTTGTTTCTGGATGACGATAGCGAGACGATTTAATTTGGGATAAAAATTTAATGACTTCCTTATACAAGGCGAATAGCTGTTGATGATCCAATTTATTTATATCAGATTTATTTAATAAGTTTCGTAATGCTAATACATGTTCTGGTTTTCCTGAGATCCAAATGCCTAGGAACTTAATTTGACGCGGCAGATTAGTTTGCTCTTTTAAATCATTCAAGGTGTGCGACAATATACGCATCATCGCATTCATCTCATCCCTAAGCGTTAAATATTGCATGACATGTTTTGCTTCCGGCACCATCCGTGCTGCATCATTTAAATCCGCACAAAACTTATCGGCTGACGAAAGCTTATTAATACATCGTAAAACCAGGCTAATGGCCTTAATGACTGCCTCACTGTCTTCAGACGGATTTTTACGTAATGCAACACGTCGTTTTTCTAACAGTTCCTTATCCATCGCTACAATGGGTCCTGTGTAATAGGTAAAGAGAGTGTTGTACGTATTCAGCAACGATAAACCCGTTACTGCATTATCAGTAATTTTATCGTGATAAATTTGCACAATTTGCTCACACAATTGTACCGCTCTTTCCAAATTTCTTTCTACCGCGCAACCAAATCGATAACAAAGCGCCAAATTATTTAAAATGGTGGAATTAAGCATTTCTTTGTCTGCAAGATCCTTTAATGCGAAAAATGCTTTTTCACCCAGAGCTTTATCTTGCATACTTGCCACTTGTTGATAAAGCGAGCCGGCCTTAGTTACATCGAGGGGTATATCCCTCCCTTGCAAACAAGCTTCCGCCAATTCCATGCTGGCTTGAGGATGTTTTTTATTTGCTGCTTTCTGCAAATAACGTAATGCAAACTCATGCTGGTTGTTTTCCTGATAACATTTAGCAATATCATAATAAAAATCTGAAGTTTCTTCTTCAAATTGAAAACCACTGATCTCAACCGCCTCTTCTACTTGCAATAAATATTTTAACGCTCTATCCGTATCTTTTTTAACGACAAGCCCTTGAAAATAAATTTGCCCTAATGCATGCAATACCTGCGGATGTGCATAGCGTGTTTTACTATTTGCAAGTAACACATCAATAATTTCATTATTTCTCTGTATGCATGAACCTTTTTTGAGATTTTCACTAGTTAATCGCTTAAAACGCAATAAACTTAATTTTGCTATTTTAGCCCAGTCGAGTTTTTCACCCATCTGATGCTTGAGCATTCTAATTAAATTGTAAATAGGCCATGTTTCCCCGTTTCTTATGCCCCATTTATAGTATTTTTTTGCGAGCTTTATATTTACTGTTAGCCCGCCTGCACCTAACTCGTAACACCTTCCAAGTAAATTCGCTGCGTCTCTTACATTTTCATGCGCCAATTTTTCGAGTTCTTTTATATGTATAGCAGTAATTTTGTTTTTTGGTAATTCCAATAATATATCTATGCGTGATTTCATACATTCACTCCTGTTAATTTTTCCATATTAATATGACAACTTATCTAGTAAGTGACAAAATGATGACAGTTTATTCATAAATAAACTTCTAACTTTTTATCCACGGAGTTTTTATGTCAAGGAAATTTTTTAATTACTGAAGCTTCTC
>CAYUYG010000297.1:0-3035 GCA_964449125.1 uncultured Coxiellaceae bacterium
TCATTCGTTTGGGCTGGAAAGTGTTTATTCCGCTGACTTTAGTGTGGGTAGTGGTAGTGGCACTGGCTGTTCAATTTCACTTAAGGCCGTGGTTTGTTTAAAATGCTTTCCCCGATGTGGGAAACGAGGAAATATGTTGCAACGTCTTAAACGGTACGTAAAAAGTTTTACACTCTGGGATTTACTGGTTGGCATGAAAGTCACGGGTAAATATTTTTGGAAGAAAAAATTTACTATTCAGTATCCAGATGAAAAGACGCCAACTTCACCTCGATTCCGTGGTTTGCATGCATTACGCCGTTATCCGAATGGTGAAGAGCGTTGCATCGCGTGTAAATTATGCGAAGCCGTTTGTCCTGCGCTCGCCATTACTATTGAAGCAGCACCGCAACCTGAAACTGGTTTGCGCCGCACGACTTTGTATGAAATCGATTTGTTTAAGTGTATTTACTGCGGATTTTGTGAAGAAGCGTGTCCAGTGGATTCCATCGTGTTAACCAACATGGCGGATTTTAAGATCGAAGACCGTGGCGAAAACATTATTACGAAAGAAAAGTTATTGGCAATTGGGGATCAGTACGAAGCCCAGATTGCGAAAGATAGAGAAGCAGAAAAAGATTATAGGTAAAAAAGCGCCGTAGGTTGGGCTAAGCGTTGTGTGCGCAGCCCAACCTTATGCTGCGATTGTTGGGTTTCACGAAAAACGTTCAGCCCAACCTACAGCAGAAAGGGAAGGCAAAAAAAGTACATCAATCTTTCCTAAGGGAAGAAAAACTTAGATATTAAGAGAGAGTCAAATGCTTGAATTGCTAACACCCATCAGGGTCATTTTTTATTTATTCGCGACAGTGGCGGTTGTTTCCGCCATCTCAGTGATTACGGTGCGTAATCCTGTGCGCAGTGTTTTATCACTGGTCATCACTTTCTTTGCGATGGCGGTCATTTGGATGATATTGCGCGCGGAATTCTTGTCACTCATTTTATTGCTCGTCTACGTCGGTGCCGTCATGACCTTATTTTTATTTGTCGTCATGATGCTAAACATTGACAAAGAAACAAGAAAAAGTGGCTATGTGCGCTACTTACCCATTGGTTTACTGATCGTGGTGCTGCTAACCGGTTTAACTATTGCTGTCTTTATGCCGCAATATTTTGGCCTTGCGCAAATGCCTGCTCCACTGCCTGAGCCAGCCGATTACAGCAATATCCAGGGCCTGGGGATGGTGTTATTCACCGATTACGCTTATCCATTTGAAATCGCGGGCGTTATTTTGCTAGCTGCCATGATTGCTGCTATTACACTTGCGCACCGCGGCCCAGTGCGGCGTAAAGTCCAGAAACCAAGTAAGCAAATCGCGGTGAAACCCGAAGATCGCGTACGCTTAATTAAAATGGCTTCCGAGCCAAGGCAGGGTAGATAGTCATGGTCTCACTTACTGAATTTTTAATTCTCAGCGCGTTACTATTTGGACTCGGCATTGCTGGCATTATTCTGAATCGCAAAAATATTATCGTTTTACTGATGTCGATAGAATTAATTTTGCTTTCGGTCAATACCAACTTCATTGCCTTTTCTTATTTTTTGACGAATTTTACTGGGCAAGTCTTCGTCTTTTTTGTGCTGACAGTCGCTGCTGCTGAAGCTGCAATTGGTTTGGCCATTTTAGTGGTGCTGTATAGAAAGCGCGGCACGATCGAAGTCCAAGACCTTGATGCTTTAAAAGGATAACCAACGTGCAGATGAATCCGATTATTTTAATTGCATTGTTTATTACACTACTGCCACTCGCAGGCGCGATTATTGCTGGTTTATTGGGTAATAAGATTGGACGCACTTGGACGCATCGCATCACGATTGCCTTTGTCGCCATCGCATTTTTTCTTTCCTGTTATTTATTCAAACTCATCGTGTTAAAAAACCAGCCCGCGGTCGATGAAAGTTTATATACCTGGGCAACAGCTGGCATGATGCGTTTCGATATCGGCTTTCTTGTCGACCGTTTAAGCGTGATGATGTTGGTGATTGTATTATTTGTTTCGCTGATGGTTCACATTTATACCGTCGGGTATATGGCGGATGATCCGGGCTATAATCGTTTTTTCAGTTATGTTTCTCTCTTCACTTTTGCCATGTTGACACTGGTGTTGGCGAATAATTTTCTTCTTCTGTTTTTTGGCTGGGAAGCGGTCGGCCTTGTTTCCTATTTACTGATCGGCTTTTGGTTCAAACGTGAAAGCGCAGTCTTTGGCAGTCTGAAAGCTTTTCTCGTCAATCGTATTGGCGATATCGGTTTTATTTTGGGAACTGCTGCCGTGTTATTGTATTTCGGGACCTTGTCTTATCACGAAGTCTTCAGACAAGTACCAAGCGCCGTTCATCAAATGATGCCTTTATTTCCTAATTACAGTGTGCCTGCTATTACCATCATCAGTTTATTATTATTCATTGGTGCCATGGGTAAATCGGCGCAAGTTCCGATGCACGTGTGGTTACCCGAATCCATGGAAGGTCCAACGCCTATTTCTGCGCTGATTCACGCTGCTACCATGGTAACAGCGGGTATCTATATGGTGGCGCGCATGTCACCGCTGTTTGAATATTCACAAGCCGTATTGAGTTTGATTTTAGTGATTGGCGGCACGACAGCATTATTCATGGGTATTTTGGCGATCACACAATTTGATATTAAGCGTGTCATTGCTTACTCCACTTTATCGCAGCTGGGTTACATGGCGGTGGCACTTGGTGCATCTGCTTATAACGCGGCTATTTTCCATTTAGTTACGCATGCGTTTTTTAAGGCTTTATTATTCCTTGCAGCAGGTTCTGTCATTATTGCTTTGCATCACGAACAAGACATGCTCAAGATGGGTGGCTTGGCTCGTTATTTGCCAGTGACGTACATCACGTTTCTGGTTGGAACGTTTGCGCTTTGTGCCATTCCACCTTTTTCAGGATTTTATTCGAAAGATGTTATTATTGAAGCCGTGCACTTAAGCACGATTCCAGTCGCGGGCTTTGCGTATTTTTGCGT
>CAYUYG010000298.1:0-3012 GCA_964449125.1 uncultured Coxiellaceae bacterium
GAAGAAAATAAATCAATGACGGTTGATTGCGTCACGACATTTTCGAAGGTTGGCTCAATTCTAATAAACCGGTTTTTTTTTACAGCTTCTATTAGAGTGACCTTTGATTTTCGTTTGCGTTTACGAGTGTGCATGGCGTTCCTTATAATTGCCAAATTATATTTCATCCATTAGTATACAGCTGACATGGTAGTCATTTGCATATTGATAGGGAGCACATTGTGAAAAGTCGCAAACGGCAGTCCCAATTATCGGTAAAAGAAAATATCACGACTTATCAACCTCCGTCTAGTAGCGAAAGTGATTCAGAAACAATAAGCAAACTTCGGCAAGGTTTCGATAATGGTAGGTATGATGATTCATCAGATGAAGAAGAAGTCACTGACGCATTAAAATCGTATGATATTACCGAAAGCTATGGACAGCTAACACATGAAAAGAAATATCCAAAAAAAATATCACGTGATGCGCGTTTACTATCATTTGCTGCTCACGCTGCCGGGCTTAAACTACTTTATTCGCGTGAAGTTAATGCAGTCTATTATCCAAGAAAAATAAAATTATTACATGATGCGACTCATCAACCATCCCAGCAGATTGTTGAACTATTAACTGTGGCTGTTCATGAATCATTACAAATAGCGCTAGAATTCCTAAAAGATTATTTGCAATTTTCAGCGCCAACTTTGTCATCTACGGCGATTAATACAATTAAAAAAGAAATTACATCGCTATTTAAAAAAAATGTCAAACGCATTATTATTGAAAATATTGATGCCTATATTGACGGATTAAAGGCGCAAAAAAATTCCACTCACGATGCAAACATGCCTGAGTTTGTTAAAAAAGTTACCCTCTGTTTTGTTGAATCGGTGTTAGCAAGGGTTAAAACGAAGGAGAATGAAGAATCTGATCGTCATCACACGATGCGCCGTATAAATGCATTAGTTGAGCAAGAGGTCAATCAGCTACTTGAGAAATTTAATTTTCATGACTTAAAAGATTGTGTCGGAAAAGAAGAGGCGCTGGATTTTTTGGCTAATTATAAAGGCCATTTTGTACAACTCGCAGCTTGTGTAAGAGATATCCTCGCCTCGAGTAGTGCCAAGGGTTGTATGGATAATATTATCTTGAATCAGCTTGCACTCAAGGAAAATGAACTAGCCGTTGCTTATTTAAATGATTTAAAAAAGATTAATAAATCAAAATACAAGAGAAAATACAAAGAGCCTATTGAAATATTGCATGCCTTTTATGCATTAACGGAAGAAAATGTACGAGAGGAAATGAATCGTTGTTTTTCTGATATTCTGGCAAAAAAAACTCATAATGCTTTAAACTCCTTCTATCGCCCAGTATTAGCACCGGAGCACGTATTAGTCAGTGCAACCGCCGTTAGTTTTTACGGAAATCTGCGTTTATCTAAGCGTAATCAGGAAAGACATACGAGTAATTTACGCGATGCTATTTTTGCAAATAATTCTGAAGCCTGTGCGTGGCGTATGACAGAGTCCGATTATTCTGAATTGCAAACGATAGAAATCAAAGATATCTTAAACACGACATTTGGTAGACGGGATATGGTCATCGGTGTTGGTAATTATGAAAAGGTTTATGAAGCTATTCGCCAAATTAAAAAATCAGGCGCGATAAAAAATACCGATGTGGATGACAGAATGGTTGCGCAATGGCTGCGTATGATACTGCACGGTAATTTTCCAGACATTGAAGCTAAGAAAATTGATAAAATCCAAATTTATAAAAAATTACAAGCGATTGCTTATTTATTGTTTGGCTGTGAAGCCGCTAGAAATCCTGCCATGATTGTGATTAATCAAATGATGCTGGATTTGATTATTGGAAGTAAAGATTGGAATTTTAAAAAAGTTTTTACTGGCGAAACAAAGCGTATGCCTATGGCTCCAGAAGGAGCAGTTTCAGCCGCTCGTTCTCTGGAAAATGAATTACGACCTTTCATGCCGTATCCATTTTTTTATCGCGGGCCACTCGATAGTAAAGAAAAAAGTTTTAAGAAGGACGACTTAATAACCTTGGAAGCAAGTTTAATTAAAGACTGGATGAGGCTAGTTACTGCGAAGCCTTTAAAATCGTTTAAAACATTACGCGTTGAAGCCATATCAGAAATCATCGAAAGTCATTTTACTGACTGGTTTGGTATCTCTTCAAGAGCATCAATTAAAAATGCACGGCGCACATTCGTATAATTTGTATAAGGACACACCCATGCGATCAACTGTAAATTCTACTGCAATTATTTTTGATAAATTTGCCAGTCCCGGAAAAACTAGTAATCAGGATGAAGATGAGGGCGTGCAATACAATGCGGCATGGCATTATATCGAATTTCAAACGCAGTTGATGAAAATTTTAAGTAAGCCGCAAAAAGACCAGCCCTTGATCCAAAATTTACATGCCTTGTATCACTTAGATGTATTCCAAAACTATCGTGATAGAATGCGTTCAGCCACCATAGATTGGGTGCTTAGCGGTAAAGTAAAGCCTATTTCCATCGTTGCCAATTTTGATCGCAGTAATAATCAATATTTATTCGATTTTTTTCATCAGCAAATATTTTTTTTACGTCTATTTAATCAAGATTCAAATTGTTTAGTGATAGAGAGAAGCCGTCGGAAATTCAGGTCTGATCTATTAGATTCATTGGAAGTGGAAAACATCATGCATACGATGCGCATATTTTTATCCGCGCGATCAGTTAAATATGTGCCTGAGATACTTTCACGCATTCCAGCGCTGCCACCGGTTAAAACAGCCCATTACAGTAGGGCTGAATTTTCAAAATTAGTTAACAACTACTCGCATTATGATTTCACTTATCGTTTGCATGGCGTCCTCCAGCATATGCGTAAAAGAGAAAATGCCTATACATTTCATCTTGATTGGCAAGGAGAAAGAGAGGCAACTACACGTCCAAAAATAAAATGCACGTTTAATAATGCCTTCAATCCTTCCGCTGAAGGAGTTTCACCTTTT
>CAYUYG010000299.1:0-3006 GCA_964449125.1 uncultured Coxiellaceae bacterium
CATTTTTAATTTCACTATCCTGATCGTTGGTCATGGCTTCTTCCTTGTCGTTGAAATTTATATTAACATCATTTTAGGCGATTTATGGCACTATTTTAAATGTATCCTGATATTATGTAGGGCAAAGCATGAGTAAAGCATTTACCAAAGAAACGGATGATGATAATGAACCCGAACAGCCGGAAATTCCTTCAGAAAATGGCAAAAATTATGTGACGCCACTTGGGTTGTCTCAGTTACAGGAAGAATATAAGCAGCTCATGTACGCTGAACGCCCAAAAGTGGTTGAGACAGTGAGGTGGGCTGCAGGTAATGGCGACCGCTCTGAAAATGGTGATTATATTTATGGTAAAAAACGCTTGCGAGAAATCGATCGACGCGTGAGATATTTAACCAAACGCTTAGAAAGTGCCAAGGTCGTTGATCCTGAATTACAAAAAAATCTTACTAAAGTATTTTTTGGGGCAACGGTCACTTATGCTCAAACAGATGGTACAAAAAAAACAGTGAAATTAGTGGGCATAGATGAGGCTGATTTAGCAAAAAATAAAATTAGCTGGACGTCGCCAGTAGCTAAAGCTTTATTGAAATCAGAAGTGGGGGATAGTGTTAAACTCCGTACCCCGCTCGGTGATGAGAAATTAAAAGTTTTAAAAATAAAATACTAAGAAGAGCGATTAGCAATGATCGCGCAATAAAAAGCTTAGATTATGCAATGCCGAATGTAGTTTTAATAAAATTTTATATGAGTAAATTAACGGACTTGTTTTTGGTAGATATTGGTAGTTGGAAGAATGTGGAGTGCTTGTGTGATCAACATTGACTTTCTAAAAAACTATCCGCACGCTATCCCAGCGCTTGCAAATATTTGGCATGAAGTTTTAGGTAAAATATGGATGCCAGAAATTGGAATTGAAGAAATTGAATCTTTGTATTATGAAGAACTGAACCATGATATGCCTCTTACTTACATTGCATTATACGGTAAAACTCCTGTAGGTTCTTGTACATTACAATTAAAAGATGATGTGCGTCCAGACTTAGGTCCTTGGATTGAGAGTTTAGTGGTTGATCCAAAATATCAAAAACAAGGGATCGGCAAAATGCTGATTGATGTCGCAGTCAAGAAAGCAAAAGAGCTTGGCTTCGGAAAACTTTACTTGTTTGCTTTTGATCCTACCATACCAGAGTACTACCAACGCCTTGGGTGGAAGAAAATTGGTATTGATGAATTTAAATTGCACACTGTAACAGTGATGGAAATGAGCATTACGCAGTAAAAGGTGCTTACATTTATAACTTGAAACACACCTTCCGCAACCTTATAATGGCCGGTAACTCTTATTACCGGCCATTATAGAAAGGAGACATTATGGCACAGGAACATACGCCGATCCCGCTATTCGACGCGCTTGAACATCTCGAATTGTCATTCGATACTCAAACAGCCCAGATCAAATCACGACTTCCTGCTGATATCTCTCCCGATGATGTTCATGCTGACTATAAACATTCGTGTAGCTTTCTGCATGCTTATCGAGGTAGCGCTGAAACGTTCAAATCTTATCGTAGAGAAATCGAGCGGCTTTTACAGTGGTCGTGGTTTTTGCGCAAGAAATCCTTAAAAGAACTCCGTAGAAATGATTTAGAAACTTTTCTTGAATTTTGCCAAGCCCCATCTAAAGACTGGATTGGGATTAAGCATGTGCCGCGATTTATTGATAAAGATGGCTTACGTGTTGCTAACCCTGTTTGGCGGCCCTTCGTAGCGGCCATTAGCAAAAAAGCACACCGGGATGGTAATCTTCCCAATATTAAATCCTACACGCTTTCACAAAGCGCTCTGCAAGCTATCTTTGCTATTTTAAGCAGCTACTTCAATTATCTAGAACAAGAGGAATATACCTTTGGCAATCCCATTGCCCAAATTCGTCAAAAAAGTAAATTTTTGCGTAAACATCATGGGATGAAAACGATACGCCGTTTATCAGAGCTGCAATGGGCTTATATTATTGAAACCGCCGAGCTGATGGCTGCTGAGAAGCCAGCTTTACATGAACGCACCCTTTTTATCATGAATGCACTTTTTGCTATGTATTTGCGTATTTCAGAACTCGCAGCGAGTTCCCGCTGGATACCACAGATGGGGCATTTTTATAAAGATATGGATAATAATTGGTGGTTTAAAACAGTAGGCAAAGGCAATAAAGAACGTGATGTTAGCGTCAGTAATGCGATGCTAGAGGCGTTAAAACGTTATCGCCTCAGCTTAGAGCTATCTTCCCTACCCTCACCTGGCGAATCGATTCCGCTCATTCCTAAAGCGCTTGGGAAAGGTCCTGTCGAAGGTACTAGACACCTACGTAAAATCGTTCAGCATTGTTTTGATCAAACGATTGAACGCTTAAAAAACGATGGCTTTAAGGAAGATGCAGAAATGTTAATGGCGGCAACCGTTCACTGGTTACGTCATACCGGCATTTCAGAAGATGTAAAAATTCGACCGCGCGAACATGTTCGAGACGATGCTGGCCATAGTTCCAGCGCTATCACCGATCAGTATATCGATATTGAATTGCGTGCTCGACATGCCTCAGCAAAGAAGAAATTAATTAAATTTTAATTTTTAAACGGTTAGAGAAAAACATTAACACAAGCAGCCTAAGGTAGGCATTTTTTGAGATAATCTCCAAAGCGAATTACTTTGTATTGTGAAATTGGCAAATGTGGTCAATGGAATGTGTTAAGCTTTCTTTATCCCAAATTAAAAGCCCAAGATTAGCTGACAAGCTTGCACTGGAACTATTTAACACTAACTTTTCTGCGTTCTCATAGAAGCCATCACTATAGGTTATCAACTTTTTCGTATGCGGAGACTGAAATAAAAAACCATAATTTAATAATCGAATTAATGGTAAATTGCTTTTTTGACATAGCGATTGAGTTTGCTGAGTATGCGTAAAGATGACTCGTATCGTATCATGCGGTAATGATTTGGTTAATACG
>CAYUYG010000300.1:0-3005 GCA_964449125.1 uncultured Coxiellaceae bacterium
TATCCGCTACGTTTTTTTGTGTATTTTAACCCCTATTATTACTGGATGCGACGCAGTAAATTAAATCGTGGTGAACGTATCCGTTTAGCACTAGAAGAACTAGGTCCGCTATTTGTTAAAATGGGACAAATTATTTCGACACGCCGCGATTTTCTGCCGGATGATATCGCCAATGAATTAGCGAAATTACAGGATCGCGTACCGCCATTTCCTGGCCGTATAGCTAAAAATATTATTGAAGAATCCTTGCAAGCCCCGCTTAGTTCCGTTTTTGCTGAATTTGATATGGTAGCCTTGGCATCGGCTTCCATTGCACAAGTACACGCGGCAACATTACTGGATGGCCAATCAGTCGTCGTTAAAGTGCTCCGCCCCAATATTCGAAAAATGATTGAACGGGACACGGATTTACTCATGACATTCGCCAAGATGGCGGAACGTTATTGGTATCAGGCACGCCATTTCAAGCCTAAAGAAATGGTGAGTGAAGTTACACAAACCTTGTATGATGAGCTTGATTTAATGCGTGAAGGCGCAAACGCCACCCAATTAAAACGTAATTTTTCAAAATCCCCTAAACTGCACGTGCCCACTATTATATGGCCGTATTGTCGCCCCAGTATTTTGGTTATGGAACGCATTTACGGTATTCCGATTCATGACATCGAGCAACTAAGACAAGCAGAGGTGGATTTAAAAAAACTCGCCGAAACGGGCATTGAAGTGTTTTTTACCCAAATTTTTCGGGACAGTTTTTTCCATGCGGATTTGCATCCGGGCAATATTTTTGTTTCTGCTAAAGATCCGAAAAATCCTACTTACATCGTGGTTGATTTTGGCATCGTCGGTTCGCTGAATCAAAATGATCAGCGCTACATCGCGGAAAACATGATTGCATTTTTAAAACGTGATTATCAACGTGTAGCTGAATTGCATATTGCTTGTGGTTGGCTACCACCTGATACACGTATTGATCAATTTGAAGGCGCGATTCGTTCTGTCTCAGAACCTATTTTTGAACGACCCCTGCGTGATATTTCATTCGGACAATTATTAATGCGTCTGATACAAGTTGCGCGCCGTTTTAATATGAACATTCAACCACAACTTATTCTTTTGCAAAAAACACTCATGAATATTGAAAGCTTGAGCCGACAACTTGCGCCCGATCTCGATTTATGGGCTTCCGCCAGACCGCAAATTGAAACCTGGTTGAAACGCCAAGTCGGTGTGAAAGCTTTTTTAAAACGCTTACGCACTAATTTACCATTATGGTCTGAACAATTACCCGAATTGCCAACACTGGCCTATGAAGTTTTGAAAGAAACAAAACAATATCACGAACGTCGCCGCTTCGCTGAACATAAAGATTTAAATGCAAAAAACCGCCGTGAACGTAAAGCTCAGTGGGGTTATTTCCTTGGCGGTGTCGTGATTACCTTGCTTGCAGTGAATATTGCCTTATTGATTAGATAGCAGGATTAGAATCTAGCTTAAGCTCATATAAACTTAAAAATACTTTCTCTAATTGACAAATGGTTTGCAAATCTTCTTTAGTCAGCGAACGAAAAAATCCGCTGCTAATGGTTGAGGAATTATAGGTGGTAATAATTTCACTTAAGCTTTGATCGCTCTGTTCAATTTCTTTTTTTATGCGGCTCAACCCTTGTATTTTTTGTTCCTTAAGAGGAGAAAATTTAGTTTTTTGCTCTTCTGCTAAGCGTTCGACTTGTCGATTAATAATTTCTACCGCCTTAACACGAATAAAATCATTATCTGCTTGCTGATCAGCTTCAGCATTTTTCATTTCTTCTAAAACAAAACCGCGGCTTGCAATTAAAGCAAACGCGCTTGGATTTAAACTTGCTACAATCAGTGCTGGACTAATGCCTGCAGGTCCTTTTACCAAAAGACCATAACCGCTATCAGGCGCATCTTCGTGAGGCAAACGTTGCTGATAGCTTTCGTAAATCATCTCATTGTGAGAAAGAAAGGGTAATCCTCCTTCAATGAGTAATACTGCCTCTTCTGCCATAAAATCAAAAATACTCTGTTTTATTTTGCTTTGATTTATGGGGCAAACTTCAGGCGCGTCAGGACGATACAAATGGACAGAGAAGGGGAGATATTCAACTAAAACAAAATTAAATCTTCCATGTAATTTAGTTGGGCAGCCTCTATCAAGATTATGTATACAATCGGGTTCAGTAGAAGCGTTCGTATCTAAAGTATAGAATCGCTCTTTGTCAGTATGGGGTGAGGGATTGCGAAACATTCCGTGCTTTGTGACATCACCGCATCCCAACACAATGCTGTCACCGTAAAAAAATGCGACGTCTCTCTTATAAGTTGTTGAAGTACGTGTTTCAAAAAGCGCTACTGGACTTACTTTACGTCCAAACATTTACATTCCCATTAATTATCTTTTGTATCTCGTCAAGGCCGTAGCAATTTTGTCTTCGATTGAGCGGTAACGCCAGCCCATACCCTTGCTACCATTAATCATGATAACAAACGCGAGTGGTTCTTTATCTGCACTAACTGCATAACCCGCCAAACTAATCACTCCGGAAATGGTGCCGGTTTTAGCTCGCACCTTGCGCGCTATGTTACCCATGCGATGCTTTAAAGTACCATCCACCCCGGCAATGGGCAGAGCAGAAATAAACTCATAACTAGTGGGATAATGATGATAAGCGAAATCCAATACCTTCATCATTTGCGCAGGCGTTGTTAAATTATAAGGTGACAAGCCTGAGCCATCTAATAAACGCACACCGGAAGTATCCAGTCCAGCATTTTTAGCTAAAATCTGCGCTACGGCTGATCTGCCGTTTTCCCAACTGCCTGGGCTCTTGCTATAGAGTTGACCGATTTTTTTAAATAATGCCCCCGCAATAACATTATCCGATTTTTTCATCATGTCATTAATGACTAGGCGCAAAGGTTTAGAAGCATGCTGACCAATGAGGGATAAATTACCCGGCGCGGTGGCGAAACTAATG
>CAYUYG010000301.1:0-2980 GCA_964449125.1 uncultured Coxiellaceae bacterium
CCATTATTCCGTGCCTACATTAAATAAATGTCAAAACGACTGTTTTTGCCTGTTAATGAAAAATGCGGGCATTTTTCATCGATATTTGCTGCTAAACGAGGCCTTTTTACCACAACCCGTTCTGTTGCACAAGTTAGAGCCACTTGGAAGAGTTCGGTGGAGTTCTCGTCAGTTCCCAGCAAGTTATGTAAAATTGCCATCTCTTTTTTGACAGATGCTGCTTTTTTGCGTTCTGGGAACATGGGGTCTAAGTAGATAATTTGGGCACGATTGGAAGGTTGCCCCAGCAGCCAGCTGCGTGCATCGGCGTGGATAAGGTGCATGCGTTGTATGATTTCTGCAAATGATGGTTCCTGCTGTGCCCGTACCAGTGCATCCTCCAGAAGTGCATGGATAATGGACGATCGTTCGATCAGGGTGACATTAAACCCAAGGGCTGCCAGGATAAAGCTGTCACGGCCAAGGCCTGCCGTTGCATCAATAATCGTGGGTTGGGTGATGGGCTTGCGACCCATGGCACGCGCAATTAATTCTTTTCGTAAACTGGCTTGATTGCGTCGGTAAACTAGTTTGTCCGATAGGAAGTTAATATAAAAAGGTGCAAATTTCTTATCCGCGGTATTTTGTAACCCAATGTAATCAGGTGCCACCACTAATAGATAATGAAAGGACGAAGTCGTTTTTCCATCGTTCAATAAAGGTAATTGTAGCCGCATCGCCAATGTTTGTGCGCGTGTTTGTTGCGCGGCTGTTAGCGCCTGCACGGCAATGGAAGGTAGTGTCATGTGATTGAATGCAGGAATTGTTCATAACCAGATAAAAACATTTGGACGGCCATGGTCGTTAAAATCATGCCCATGAGTCTTTCAATGGCCGTCAACCCGCGTTCCCCAAGCAGTTTACGCAGGGATTCCGCAAAAACCAGGGTCACGGTCGTAATAAACCAGGCAATGGTTAAAGCAAGCAACCAGCGTGGCATATCATAAGGAGCTTGATGGGCCAGCAGCATGACGATAGTCATGGTGGATGGGCCAGCGATCAAAGGTATGGCAAGTGGCACAATAAAAGGTTCGGTTTTTTGTTTGAGTTTAGCTTCTGGGCCTTCATGCGGGAAAATCATGCGAATGGCGATTAGAAATAAAATAATCCCGCCAGCGATGGACAGTGCGGGTTGTGAAATATGCATGCCTTCTAAAATATATTGGCCAAAAAATAGGAACAAGGTAAGAATTACAAAGGCAATGCACGATTCACGCAAGATAATACGTTTACGTCTTTTGGGTTCGACATGATTCAGCACTGACAGAAATAATGGAATATTCCCGAGTGGATCCATGACGAGTAATAAAGTAATTGTTGCGGAATACAGGGTCATAAGTTCGTATCATAAGACAATCATTATTGAGGCATATCATAGCATAAAGTCTCAAAATCGCCCTAGTTAAGCGCTTAAAAAACCCAGTTTCTGGAAGCCCAAGTTAAGCCCGTTCGATGTTATTGAATAAATGCGAATAATTAGTTAGGCCTATTTCGGACTATAATATAGTCATAACCTCGGGGGTGGCCCATGGCAATTTCCAGGAAGAAACCGAATCCAGTGATTGAGGAGTTATTACATACACAAGAGCAGTTTCACAATGCGATGAAACGATTAGTCGATGTGTATGCCGACATCAGCCCGCGCCTCGATGCGGAAGATCAAACTAAATTAGCCAAATTTCTCAGTGCTTATACCAAGCTGCTGGATAATCCATTCAAAAATATTAAACGGGATGCACCTTTGGAAGACCAGGTTACGCAGCTGGATGATGTTTTTCGCGGTCAGGTTAGACGGCTCGAACAGTCTTATGAGCAATGTGCTCGGCAATATAATAATTTCTTAACTTTCCTTAATGAGAAACAAATAAAGATTGTGCACGATGCACAAGGTATTAAATACGATGCTAGCCAGCAATTAATTAAGCCTGCCCAAAATTTAATGCGTTATAAAATGCTTGTTGAAACAGCGATGAAACCAACCAATCTAGGCTATCAACGCAATGATGACAGTTATAAAAATGATCCCTCCTATCAAAAACTATCCAATCTCGCGATTATGCTGGGTGGCGATGTGGAAATGATTAACCGTCGTATTCAGGGAACCGCGGCAGTAAAGAAAATGTCTAGTATGGGAATAAATGAATTGACTGACGTTGCTAAGCAGCAACGCTTACAAAGGGTGATGAAACCAGCTCAACCAGCGCGTGTTTCTGCGCAAAGTATTTTTGCTAAGCCAAAGATAAACAAAGCAGAGCCGGAGCCTACTCCGATACCGTCCGCTCCCAGGAAGAAATAAACCCATGGCATGAGCATCGCTCCTCTCGTTATAATCGCACACTATGTCAGACCGTCTGCTTCAATATGCTTACCTCCTGCGATTGGATAAACCAATCGGTATTTTTCTATTGCTTTGGCCAACCTTATGGGCACTTTGGCTCGCCAGCAAAGGTCATCCAGATGCTAAAGTTTTAAGTATTTTTGTGCTGGGTACCTTTTTAATGCGTTCGGCCGGTTGCGCTGTGAATGATTTTGCTGATCGACGATTTGATGCGCATGTTGAGCGCACCCGCAAACGACCACTCGCGAGTGGTAAAATAACCCCCGTTGAAGCTTTGTTACTTGCCGGTCTGTTAGCCTTCAGTGCTTTTGTGCTGGTCCTATTTTGCAATGTGCTAACCATTGAGCTCGCCTTCATTGGCGCGGCTTTGGCATTTGTTTACCCGTTTCTGAAGCGAATTACCCATTTGCCGCAACTCGGACTGGGCGCTGCATTTGGCTGGGGTGTGCCGATGGCTTTTGCAGCAGAGTTAAATACGCTGAGCTGGCAAGCTTGGTTTGTTTTCGCAGCGGCCTTAATCTGGCCGGTTATCTATGACACGTTGTATGCGATGGTTGATAAACAAGATGATGTAAAAATTGGGGTGAAATCCACCGCCATTTT
>CAYUYG010000302.1:0-2978 GCA_964449125.1 uncultured Coxiellaceae bacterium
ATTTGCTGCGTTTAGAGCAAGATCCCTACAAGACTTCACCCTTTCTTGTAATTGATCATTACTATGATGAAGCATAAAAAAAATGTCGAGTGATGAGGCGGAATAATAACCTTGTAAAATTTTTTTAGCGTGATCCAAGTCATGCTGATGAGCGAACAAATGTAAAAATAAATTATTCGATAGACAAATTTTATCCATGACACTGGTCAGGGAAACCGAATAAAGAACATTAAGATTTTTATAAGTGCTGCAGATAGATAATAATTGCCAGAGAGCGTCGAGATCATTAATGATGTCTTTAAATTTTTCCGGATGCTTAAATAAAAACGAAATGAGCTTATGTTTGCAATTGATATCGTGAGCATTTGCTACAACGACATTCCTGGCTGCATCTATATCATCCATAGCTAGTAAATTAAGTACGTCTCGAGAGACGATACCCACATTATTATTGTCATTTTCATTATCATTTCGAAGCATCGCATTCTCAAAATTATTATTAGATTAATAAAGTAACAGATTTATCCGTGCCAAATTAGGCTATATAACATTAGTGCCAATACAAACACACAAATTAAAGTGAAACGTGTATCACGTATTACTGCATAAAACCCTACTAACAAAGCGACCCGAATGACTTGGGTCGCTACCAGTAAAACTAAGCCGAGTTCTACAATACCTAAAGGTGAAAAAGTAGAAGCGGCTTGCCATATTTGTGGGATAGTGGTGGCATAGTCATTCGATTGCACCAATTCCCACGCCATGTTTTGGTGGCCGAAGTGGAATAAGTATAATGCGCCGCCTAGCGTCACTATTCCCAGCGACAGAAGGGTTCCCACCGTTAAAATTACACTCATGATATGTTGCATTCTTTGCATAGAAAGCGTCATCATGCGCCTCCTGTGATGGCTTTATAAAGCATCTGCATGCCTATCAAGCAGATAACAATGCTAAAAATAATACGTAAGGTTTGTGTGTGAACATGAGTTAATATTTTTGCGCCCGTAAACGAACCAATAATGACACCTATCATGACCGGGAAAGCGATAGCAGGATTAATGTAACCCTGGGAAAAATAAATACCGGCGCTGACGGCTGCAGTAATGCCAATCATGAAATTACTGGTCGTGGTCGCTACTTTGTAAGGCAGGCGCAATGCCTGATCCATGGCGAGTACTTTCAAGGTGCCTGAACCCACACCCAACAAACCAGAAACAAGGCCTGCAATCCCCATAATAAATAAGGCGAGCGGCACGTTTTGCACTTGGTAAGCCTGAATTTTACCTTTTAATGGGTACGTCCCATTCAGCTTTAAGGAAACTGCCCAGGGATGCGAACCTGTATAGTTTTCATTTTCTTCTTTTCGGTTGATGGTTAAATAGGCTGATAGAAATAAAACCAGGCTAAATAAAACCGTTAAAAAGGTTTTGGATAGGAGTGCAATGGATAGCGCGCCTAATAGAGCGCCGATGACGGCGGCAGTCTCCAGAAACATTCCTATGCGTAAATTAGTGTAGCCTTCCCGTAAATAAGCAGCCGCTGTGCCAGAGGAAGTGGCAATCACGGAAATGAGCGAAGCACCCATAGCATAATGAATATTAACGTGAAAAAGTAATACCAGTACGGGAATGACAATGACGCCGCCACCCAATCCAGTTAATGCACCTAATAAACCGGCTAAGAATGAAAAGAACAAAAGTAGGCCGGAAAAAAGCAAAGTGGACAAAATTTCTCCTAAAGATGATTTTTTCTATATAAAAGAGCATTCTACGAATAAAAAAATAGCTACTCAATGAAAATCCGCAAATATGGGTTAAAATGAAAAGAGAAGAAGGAGTGCTAGCCGATGTGGTATCAGTGGTATCAAAGGATAGGAACTATTCTGCTCATTCTACTTATGGTCATATTCTGCTCATTTGCCTATGGTAAAACAAAAAAAAATAATAAACCCATTCCTTGTCCTGAAGGTTATACCTGTCAGCGTGTCAAAAGTGGTGAATCTTGGCACTCACTTTTCCCTGATGAACGTGAGCGCGACGTTGTCATGCGGATTAACCGCACTAATCAAAGCTTGTATGGCGGCAGGATAATCAAAATACCCAATGATTTGAGCGGCGATTTTCTGGATTATGCACCTTTTGAACGCATGATTGAGTCCCCAGGTGAAAAAGTAATTGTAGTCGATTTAAATCAACACAGTTGGGCGGCGTATGATGCAGATGGACAACTTGTTTATTGGGGACCGGCAACCGGCGGAAATGATTATTGCAGTGATATTGGTAAATCATGCCGCACTAAGGCAGGCGAATTTCGTATTTATTCCTTAGGCAGCAGCAATTGTGTCTCCACCAAATTTCCTATTCCGCGTGGTGGGGCGCCCATGCCTTATTGCATGTTTTTTAATGGCGGCCAAGCTTTGCACGGTTCGCCTGGTCAAGTCATTGCGGACAATGTCAGTCACGGTTGCGTACGATTATTTGTACAGGATGCTGAATGGTTGCGTTATGATTTTGTTGATCCACCGATAGCAGAAAATCGTTATCGTGGCACGAAAGTGGTGGTGTTGCCCTATTAAAATAAATAGTGCAGGCAGTGTCTACCTGCACGTTCTTCTTACGATGCTTTTGCCATTTCTTTTGC
This sequence comes from uncultured Coxiellaceae bacterium, assembly GCA_964449125.1. Taxonomy (GTDB): domain Bacteria; phylum Pseudomonadota; class Gammaproteobacteria; order DSM-16500; family DSM-16500; genus Aquicella. The sequence goes on from CAYUYG010000302.1 coordinate 2,641, forward strand.
TACTTGCGCAAAACGCCGCATAAACCCAAAAATCACTTCAGATAATTTTGCAGAATCTTCTGCATCTAATTCATCTAAATCAGTTTGTGACAAACCCGTCAGTTCCGTCATTAAAAAATGAATTTGATCTTCTTCATTTAATCGCTGCATGCTGCGCAGATGTCCGTGTTTCAGACGTTTAACTTGTAAACTAGTGGTTTCATGCTGATTAGGCAGATTATTGCTGAGATTATATTGCGGGAAAACAGTGGGCATAATTTCGAGTGCAATGGTGTTTTGAGTTGTCATTTTTTTTCCTTAAAAATTTGTTTACGCCATGTGACGTTTTTTATATTCTT
>CAYUYG010000303.1:0-2963 GCA_964449125.1 uncultured Coxiellaceae bacterium
GGTCGCGTGACCAATATCACTGATTACGGCTGCTTCGTTGAAATCGAAGAAGGCATTGAAGGCTTAGTCCATGTTTCAGAAATGGATTGGACCAATAAAAACGTTAACCCAAATAAAGTTATCCATCTCGGCCAGGAAGTGGAAGTGATGGTGTTGGATGTAGACGCTGAAAGACGCCGTATTTCACTCGGCATCAAACAATGCGCTGCTAATCCATGGGCTGCGTTTGCTGAAAATCATGAAAAAGGTGAGCATGTTAAAGGTAAAATCAAATCCATTACCGACTTTGGAATCTTCCTTGAGTTGGATGGTGGCATTGACGGCTTAATTTATCTTTCTGATATCGCCTGGAGCGAAGCGGATGCACAAGATACTTTACGTAAATATCAAAAAGGCGATGAACTGGAAGCAGTGATCCTCGCAATTGATGTTGAACGTGAACGTATTGCATTGGGCCTGAAGCAATTAGCTGAAGATCCGTTGGCAAGTTTCCTCGAGCAAAACGAAAAAGGTACCGTTGTTACCGGTAAAGTAGTTGAAATCGATCAAAAACATGCTGTTATTGAATTAGCCGAAGGTATCCGTGGCATCTTGCGTGCAGCCGAAATTTCTGCAGAGAAAATAGAAGATGTGCGTACCAAGTACCAGTTAGGCGATTCCGTTGAAGCGAAAATCATGGGCACCGATCGTAAAGTCCATGCGATTACGCTTTCAATCAAGGCTAAAGATGGTAAAGCAGCTGCTCCGAAAAAAGCAGCAAAAACCACTAAAGCTGCAGCAGGTACGACAACAACTGCTAAGAAGAAAAAATCTTCTGATACTCCTCTTAAGACGACATTGGGTGATTTATTCAATCATATTAATGGCGATGACAAAGAGAAGAGCGATAAGTAATTATTGCACTAATAAAAAGGCCGCTTAAAGCGGCCTTTTTTTTGTCTGCATTCCTTACTGAGTAGTTATTTCTCGCTGGTAACTAAGGGCACATGGTTCGTTTATATACTTCATTAATGGCTATCGCGCTTATACCCACCGTAGCTGCAACAGCAAAAAAACTCAGTTGCTGCCAATTTATCTGAGTGAATTCTTTAGATTTTGTAACCGGGGTGAGATTTAGCGCATCCAGTTCATTTAATAAGCTCGGATCCAATAAGCAAGCGATGGCTAATACACTATGAAACACATTCAGTAACGTGGGTTCGCAAAGCCTGACAATATGAGTGCTGCTTCTCAGCTCTTCATTCCACTTATCCATATTAAAAATAGCAGCGACTTCTTTTACGGGGTTATCTTTGCATAGCTCGATAAGTCTGGGAGATAGGGAGGTGAAATTTTTTGTTGTTAACATCTCGTCTAAGTGGATTGCTATACTTTCTAAAAGTTCATCGGGTTTTTCATCACGAACCATGAAGTTAATAACCAGCATGGAAATAGCTAATAGTTGTCTACCCATTACCGAATCACCCAGCTGGTAATGATCACTCATGGCTTGCATTTCATGAAGCTGCTCACACAAGAACTGTATTTCCGGCGAATCGTGCTCCTCAATATTAGCTAATTGCTTGGCTATGTCAGCACACGAGAGCAAAGATTTGCTTAGCAACGTTATTTCAGGAAATCGGATAACGGCTCCCTGGAAATGAGGAGCTAATTTAAATAGATCGTAAGGCAGTATATTGGCGAGTAATAAAATACCGTCATCAGCCAATAAGGCATTAATATTTGCCGCAAATGCAGGTGTCTGGTACACATTTGACTGCATTTTTTCACTGAAAATAACTTTGAAACTGGAGGGAATAAAACCTTCGCCTGCCATTTTCTCTATTAATTTGGGATCAGAAATCGAGGCTTGTATGTCTGGCTCAAATAAGGGGCTATGATCCATGCTGACCCAGCAGGAAGAGGGATAGTTATGACCAGGATCTTTTGTACCACTGCCATCATTCAAAATGAGATTTGTTTTTCTTTGCATAATTAGCATCCTTGTTTTTCATGCTGAAAAATATCATCATGCAATTAATTTATTAAGATAGTATTAACTTATGCAGCCTTTTATTATTTCAACATTGACGATTGCTGGTGCCGAAATGGGTGATAAAACCCAATTACTGGCTTTTGTGTTAGCGACGCGTTTTAAAAAACCTTTCGCTATTATCGCAGGTATCTTTATTGCGTCTTTACTGAGCAATATTATCGCCGGTGTGACAGGCACATTTATCGGGTATTACTTGCACGGAAAAATATTTGATTTGCTCTTGGGCTGCACATTTTTATTGGCGGGCATCTGGATGTTGGTCCCTGATAAAGATCAAACTGCCGACATCAATCATTCGCGAAGTAGTATTTTTATCACAACGGCATTGACGTTTTTTATCGCTGAATTAGGTGACAAAACCCAGCTTGTAACGGCTATATTAGCAGCAGAATATCAGGCGTTATGGGCGGTTATTTGCGGTACGACCTTAGGCATGATGATTGCAAATGTCCCAGTTGTTTTCCTTGGTAATAAAGCAGGACATTATGTGCCAATTAAATTGATACGTTTTATTGCTGCAGGTATTTTTACAATACTCGGGCTTTTAATTTTGGTGAGGGCACTCACTTAAACTAGTTTATTAATGTGGATACTGCTGTACGTAATAAATGAATTTCGGACATGATTGCATTATCACAAATGAATTAGTTAGATCAGCTGCGCTTAAATTTTAAAAAATTTCTTTACATGCTCGGGATTCTAAACAAACAGGATCTAAAATAATTCGGCGAGTGGCCGTGAAATTGTCACCAAATTGTTCGATTCCTTCGGCGCGCATCAGAGGCGCATGATAAGTTAAATAATTTTTTAAATCGCTATAAGACTTAACGGTATAGCTAATACGTAAGGCTTTTTCATTAGTCTGTGAATGCTCAATCAATCCAACTTCTGATTTAATAAAGCCCTTGAACATCAACATTTTTTCAAT
>CAYUYG010000304.1:0-956 GCA_964449125.1 uncultured Coxiellaceae bacterium
GTTGATTGAACAATACGGTGCCGATACCGTGCGTTTATTCATGATGTTTGCTGCACCACCGGAACAAAACCTTGAGTGGTCTGACAGCGGCGTAGAAGGCGCACACCGTTTTCTAAAACGTTTATGGACGTTTGCTTATGAAAATACCGTCATCGTTCAAAAACAAAATCGCACGTCGAATTTAAATCAACTGGGTTCTGCTAATTGGGACAATGCTGATTCTGCACAAATAGAAACGTTCAGACAAATCTATGAAGTGCTGGATCAAGCAAGATTTGACTACGAAAGACAACAATACAATACGGTCGTTTCCGGCTGCATGAAGATTCTGAATTTACTTACCAAAATCCCGGCCTCGACAAGTTCACTCGATATTCGCGACATCATTATCCACAATGGGCTAAGTATTTTACTCCGCTTGCTCGCCCCCATTACACCACACATCACCCATCAATTATGGATGGATTTACAGTATGAAGGCATTATTCTCGATGCCCCCATTCCGCGTCCAAGTCCGATTGTTTTCAAAATTGATACGGTTGAATTAGTCGTGCAAGTAAATGGAAAATTGCGCAGCCGTGTGCGTGTTAAACCGGATGCAGCACGTGAGTTGATTGAATCAAGCGCCACACAGGATGCAAAAGTGCAGCAAGCCATTGCGGGTAAATCAATCAAGAAAATTATTACTGTGCCAGGTAAACTTGTAAACATTGTCACGGGAGATTAATTACGTGAAGAAAGGCTTGCTTCTATTATTATGCTCTCTACTGACTGCTTGCGGGTTTCATTTGCAAGGTGAAAAACAATTAGCACCACCCTTGCACAAAATATATTTGCAAACACCCGATCCGTATGGACACCTTGCACATAATTTACAGCAATCATTAAAAATGTCGCACGTCCAATTAGTATCGACACCCGCTGAAGCTGACACCATTCTTGCTATCTTGCAAGAT
>CAYUYG010000304.1:966-2944 GCA_964449125.1 uncultured Coxiellaceae bacterium
AACCAGACACGTCAATACAGTCTGAAGGTGACCGTGACATTTGAAATAACCGATTCGAAAGGGCGTGTACTAATGGCGGCACAAACATTGGAAGAAACGCGCAGCATAACGGTTCAATCTAACCAAATTCTTGGCAGCAGCAATGAAGCGACACTATTCTACCAACAAATGCGCCGCACGCTTGCCTATGCGATCATGAATCGTATTGCTTCTAAAGAAGTAACGCGCATGGTGACAAAAGAATTTCAACACGAACCTCAAGCGACTACATGAAACTGACTTATTTTCAGCTCGAAACACATCTGGCAAAAAATTTGCTGCCAGTTTATTTAATCAGCGGCGATGAGCCATTACTGAAACTGGACGCTTTAAATCTGGTGCGAAAGACAGCAAAAGCAGCCGGACATCAAGAACGTATTCGTCTGACCCCTGAAGCAGGCTTTGATTGGGAGCAGTTATATACCGTCTTTTATTCTGCCTCACTACTCGCCGACAAAAAAATAATTGAGCTGGATTTTCGAGACTCACTGCCTAATAAAACGGCGACCCCTATCCTCGCCGAGTATGCGAAAAAACCCTCACCTGATAATGTGTTATTGATTGATCTCAGTAAAACAGATGATAAAGTTGTCAAAAGCACCTGGTATAGTGCGCTGGAAAAAATTGGGGCAGCCGTTCCAATCTGGCCGGTACCACGTGAACAATTACCACAATGGATTATGCAACGCGCCAAGAAATATAAAATACAATTTCAACCGGATGCAGCAGCTTTATTAGCTGATTTCATTGAAGGCAACCTCGGCGCGGCTGCACAAGCGATTGAAAAACTTTATCTGCTGAACTTGCAAAAACCAGTCGATGCCGAACTCATTACGAACATCCTGATTAATGAAAGCCGTTTCACTGTCTTTGATTTTGTCGAAACAGTCATCGCAGGTGACAAGCGCCGCGCCCTGCACATATTAAATACGCTGCAAGCTGAAGGTGTAGAATCAACCTTCATTTTATGGGGTATTACACGGGAATTACGCCTGCTTGCAGACATTGCGGATGAGCGTAAAAAAGGCGGTAGCTTTGAAAGCCTTTTTGCAAAATACCGTATTTTTGCAAAACGCCAGGCAGCTTTTCGTCGATTTTTAGGCTTGTTTTCAGCCGACGACTGTCAGCGTGAATTAAAACATGCCATGGAAATTGACAATACAATCAAAGGCGCACAACCCGGTAATGCTTGGGACATGATGCAACTATTTTGCTTGCGGCTGATATAATAAAATAACAAGATAAAGAAGGCTCGGCATGCACCAAACACATACAGCACTCGGCATTTTAGGCGGTACATTTGATCCGATTCACTTCGGACATTTGCGTATGGCGCTGGAATTGTACGAAGTATTAAATTTAATGAAGGTCCACATCGTTCCCTGCTATCAGCCCGTACACCGTAAAATGCCTGCCGCCACCCCTGATCAACGGCTTGCCATGGTCCAATGTGCCATTGCCTCAGAACCCGCTTTGTTTGCGGATGATCGGGAAATTCGCCGACAAAAGCCTTCTTACACCATTGATACGCTGCTGGAATTACGCAAGGAAATGCCCAATACACCGCTATGTTTATTAGTAGGCATCGATGCCTTTTTGGGATTCACTAGCTGGAATCGCTGGGAAGAAATATTAGATAATGCCCATATTATTGTGGCTCATCGGCCGCAATACCATTTACCTGCCAACGGTTTAATTGCTGAGTTAATGAAAGAGCGTTTGCAAAGTGAAATGGCTTATATCCATGAAAATATGGCTGGCGGCATCCTGTTTCGCCCGATTACGTCACTCGAAATCTCGGCGTCCGACATTCGAAAACAGATTGCAATGGGACGCAATCCAAGGTATTTATTGCCCAATGGAGTTTATGAATATATCAAACAACACGGTACTTACAGCATTAGTCGAATATGAGGCCCCATGAAACCAGAAGAATTAC
>CAYUYG010000305.1:0-2939 GCA_964449125.1 uncultured Coxiellaceae bacterium
GCTTGTGCATGTCTTTACCCGCCACCATGTCGCCATCGGCAAAACCCAAGCCATACTGCTTAAGCAAGTCCATGCGGTACAAGGCGCAATGGCTGCGCAGGTAATAATAATTCTTACCCACCCCTTCTATTCCATGCTTGGTGCGGCCAATCAAACGGTAATAAACCAATTGCGTATTGCGCTCAATGCTTTTTAATACTTGGCGCCACCAGGACTTTGATTCCAGCTTCCATGAACCCACACCCGCAATGCTGGGCCGGGCTGTTACTTGGGCCAATAAAAAATCCAACCATTGTGGATGCTTGACTAAGGTGTCGGTATGAATGGAGAGCACATAAGGTGTTTCTACTTGGCTCAAAGCTAAATCGAGTGCCCGTGAATGGGATTGCACAGCAGATTCACCTGGGACGGCCTTACGCTCGATCAAGCTAATCCACGAAACTGTGCGCAGATAGGCCAAGGATTCATCGTTTGAATCATTATCAATGACGATGACTCGCACCTGCTCAGTGCGCGTGTATTTTCGTAACAAACGTAAACAGAGCTTGGTTAATTCAAGCGTTTTGTAATTAGGAACCAGTATGGACACCACAGGCTGGGTCATCTTTACGCTCCGATTCACAATAGGACAATAGGTGACTATAATATGCCCGCTATCTTACAGATCATGAGGTTACTATGAAAGGGCTTATTTTAGCTGGCGGATTAGGCACGCGCCTTTATCCTGCCACCAAGTGTATCAGCAAGCAATTGCTGCCTGTTTACGATAAACCCATGATTTATTACCCGCTTTGCACTCTGATGCAGGCCGGAATAACCGATATTTTAATTATTACGACCCCTCATGAATCCAGTATGTTTCAAGCCTTGCTTGGAGATGGATCACAATGGGGCATTAAGCTTTCTTATGCCACGCAAGCCGAGCCCAAGGGGATTGCCCAAGCATTTTTAATTGCTGAAGAATTTATCGGCCAGGATTCAGTCTGCCTAGTATTGGGCGACAATATTTTGTATGGCGACGGTTTAAAGACCAAACTGCAACAAGCTACGCAATTCAAAAAAGGCGCAACCATTTTTGGTTATTATGTATCCGACCCAGAGCGCTACGGCGTCATCGCTTTTGATGAACAGCAAAATCCTGTCGACATCGTTGAAAAACCTACCGTTGCGCCTTCGCATTACGCCGTCATTGGTCTTTATTTTTATGATAATGAAGTGATTCGCCTGACTAAACAATTACAGCCATCGGCACGCGGTGAACTCGAAATTACTGATCTGAATCGCTATTATTTACAGCAGCAAACATTGACTGTTGAAAAACTGGGACGCGGGGTTGCGTGGCTAGATACCGGCACACACAAATCATTGCTTGATGCAGCCAACTTTATTCACGTATTGGAAAAACGTCAGGGCTTAAAAATTGGTAGCCCGGATGAAATGGCATGGCAAATGGGATTAATTGCGGATGAGCAATTAACAAAACTCGCTCTCGACCAAAATAAAAGTGGTTATGGCAAGTATTTACTGGAATTAATGGAAACCGCATGAAAATTTCCGCTGGACCGCTTAACGGACTGATGATTATTGAACCGCGTATTTTTAGTGACGAACGCGGCGAATTTTTTGAAACGTACCAACAAGAGCGCTACACGCAGCACGGCATTCCGCCCTTTGTGCAAGACAATACTTCTCGCTCAAAACGTAATGTCATGCGCGGCTTACATTTTCAGTTACCCCACCCTCAAGGCAAACTAGTTTACGTGACGCGTGGCGAAGTCTGGGACGTCGTCGTTGATATCCGTGTTTCCTCGTCAAGCTTTGGCCAATGGTTTGGTATTACCTTAAGCGAACAGAATCACACGCAAATGTATGTACCACCTGGTTTTGCTCATGGATTTTGCGTACTGTCAGACGAGGCAGATTTTCATTATAAATGTACGGATTTTTACATGCCTGGCGCAGAACACGGTATTATCTGGAACGATGCCAGTTTAAATATTCCTTGGCCGGTCAAAACACCGTTATTATCTCCGAAAGATGCCGCCCTTCCTTTGTTGCATGAGATACCGCATGAACAACTTTTTGCGTAAAGTATTAATTACGGGCGCCAATGGACAACTGGCCAGCACATTAATTCGGCATCCGTTAGCGCAAGCTTTTAAGATTATTCCTTGCACGCGTTCACAATTGGATATCACCAATGAAACTGCTGTAGCAAGCGTTCTGAATGAGCAACAACCACAACTGGTAATTAATACCGCAGCTTATACCGCGGTGGATAAGGCACAAACCGATGCTTCACAAGCAATGCTGGTCAATGCAATCGGGGCAAAAAATTTAGCGCAATATTGCGGCGAAAAACATATTCCATTGATTCATCTTTCTACCGATTATATTTTTGATGGCAAACAGGAACGTCCTTATCAGGAAGAGGATAGACCGAATCCCATTAATGTGTATGGCGAAACTAAATTGATTGGGGAACAAGCCATACGCGAACATTGCGGTGAACATATTATTTTACGTGTAAGCGGCGTATTCAGTGAATTTGGTAATAACTTTTTAAAAACCATGCTGAGATTGGCTGCAGAAAAAGATAGTCTAAATGTAGTCGATGATCAAATCACCTGCCCCACTTACACCGGCGATATTGCGACGGCCATTTTTACAATGGCCAATCAGCCAGTGTGGGGTACGTATCATTATTGTAGCGCTCCGCCCATTTCCTGGTTTCATTTTGCTGCCGACATTATTGCCAAGGCCCAACAAGTTCATCCTTTAAAAACAACGAGAGTGAATGCCATCAGTACGGCACACTATCCTACTGCTGCAAAACGCCCGGCATATTCGGTGTTGGACTGCACTAAAATTAAGCGTGATTATGGCTTAATCGCTCCATCCTGGCAGCAAGCAATTCACCAACTTATTCCTGTTCTTTT
>CAYUYG010000306.1:0-2920 GCA_964449125.1 uncultured Coxiellaceae bacterium
GTCGAATATTGTTTACTAATAACGGTAATTTACTTAATCCTTCTGCAACGGCTGCTGAACCGCGCATATAAGGCATGGTGTTTGAATACCACCACTCCAGTCGGCGCCGGGCTTCTTCACGTACATCGGGATCCTTCGTTACTATACTAATAGTATAAAGTCTGCTTAGATGTTTATAGATATTTTCACCCGCATAGTTTTCTCGCCCACGCAACTCTTTAACCATATGCGCTAATTCGTTATTCATGATGGCAGGCATCGGGCCTCTACCAGTTGGTATCGGTTGAGGATAGCTCACATGTGCAAAGGTGGTCGTTAACAAAGCACCTCGGTCCTTATCGTAATAAGGCAACTGACCTTTTTTATCTAAGGAAATATTATCAGTACCCAGTTGATGCAAAATTTCATCCATATATTTTTGATAGTGACCTTGCAATGGTGTGGAGGCGTCTTTCGGTTTTCTGCTATCTCTAGGCGTCGGTTTGTAGTTGAGATTATGAGTAAATTGAAATTGAGCCGATCGATGGGCATTTTCATGCCGGCTATTTTCATAGTGAGTTTTTATATCGCCTTCGGGCAAGTAAGCTTCTACGCGAGCCAGTTTTCCTTCAGGATCTAAGCCCGCCAATTCCTGTGCAAGCGGCATGATCGTTGAGCGTGAATTAAGAAAGTTAAAATTGTCTGCCGAAGCCTCTTTATTGGCAATAAGATAACGATACAATTGCAAGGCAGTTTGCACGGTGAAAAAATCAATCTCGAGTGTTTTTAATTCTAGCGCAAGTGTATCTAAGGATTGGACTTCCTCAGTCGTTAAGCTTCCAGATACATAACGCTGCAAAAAATCCGCATCAAACGATTTGCCAGTTGCCTGTCTCTCTGCAGGAAGTCTACGTAATCCACTATTGATTTTTTCCGCAGCTGAAACAAGAAAATATTCCATGCGCTGATTATACTGTTGTTCGCCATGATAAATTTGCGTGCTGGCTTGTAATTCTTGCGGATTTGGCACGCCATACCAATTTAAGTCTGGATCAGCTAACATTTTTGCGTACAGGGTTGTTATTTGTGGCAACATCATATCGCGAAAAGTTGTACTGGGGGTAATGTGTTCCCGCGCAGAAATGATTAGAAAATTATTTATTAAATAATAAGCAGCGTGTACACCCTGCAAGGTGTTAGGTAATTTTTTTAAACGCTCCAATAAATGTATTTCATCACCTGAGAAAGATGTCAGCGTATTAGAATCAATGTTAGCGATTGATTTTAAGGTTGGTACGTAGGTAGAGATATCGCTTGTTTCAAGGCTTGGGCGGGTAGTCAAGCTAGCTGTTTTTTGGCTGGATTTTTTAGGGTCTTTTTTAAAAAAAGAAGAGCCAAACATAATGAAGTTTCCTCCATACCTTTTTATAGTATAGAGGAACTTGGTTTTTAGATAATTATCCTTGATTTTTCAAGGATTAAGCGACTTCAGCAATTAGCTTTTTGACTTGATGGGTGGCTGTTTTCCAATTTAAACGTGATTCGTACTCATGATGCGACGATAGGGCAAGCCAATCATAGCGTGTACGGTCTTGCATTAAATCAGCAATGTATTCGCAGTAAATTGCCAGTGATGCGTCCAAGCCAAAGGTCATGCCGTTAATATTATTTTTTACAGCAGTGGCAATACCACCAACATAAGAAGTTAAACACGGTAAACCAAATGCATTCGCTTCAGCAAATACCATGGGGCAAGCATCAGCACGTGACGGTAAAATGAGAAAATGCGAGGAGGCCAATAATTCATTAATGCGTTGTTTACCTTCATGCGTTTGTTTGGAAATAAAACCAAGTAAATTCACATACGGCGGTTTGTTCTCGAGTTTTGGCGTATAACCAACAATGTTTAATTCAACGGGGATACCGCTTTCATGCAGGGCTTTGGCAACCGCGACTGCAATATCACCGCCTTTGCGTTCCCAACTTTTTGCCAAAAATAATAATTTCACGATGTCGGTGCGACGACGTTTAATGATTTCTTTTATTTCTTCATGATTGGGATAGGATTGAATGTTTGCACCGTAAGGAACAACTTTCACTTTTTCACGACTGACGCCGTATAATTCCAGTGCGCTATTGGCAGCCCATTCTGAAGAAAAAATAGCAAGCTTGCAGCGATTTAAACATTCCGTCGTAATGATATTGCCTTGTTCAACCGAGTGCGCAGAATGCGCGGAAAAACCCGGATAAAAACCCAGTAAGGCGGCATAGAGTGCATCAGTCCACAATACAATGGGTTGTTTGGTGTCGAGGTAGGCGATGGGATTAATCAGTGGCGAAATGACGGCATCCACGGAAAGATTTTCCAAACGTTTCGCAACTTGTTGTGAGTAGTGTTGCGCAGCCACGACATTAAAGCGCGGACTTTCTCGCTGGTTTGCAATGTATTTTTTGAATACTTGCTTCGCTTTAAAAAACGGCGGCAATTTACGTGATAGCGAGCCAATATAATCCACGGTTGAGTGATCACTGAATGCGTTTGCCATGTGGTAGGGTGTGCCTGACCAGTTATGAACGTCACTCGCATTAAATGTTGTCGCATAAGCGATGCGCATTGCTTACTCCTTGATAGCCGCAAAAATAGGCAGTTGCCAGAATTGATTCTGAAAAGCCTGAATAGAAAATTGGGAAATAACATGTTGATACGCTTTCTCACTGTCTGCTATCCGTTCAGCATGTGAAGTGAGATAAAAATGTTTCATCGCCGCACCAAAGGCAGCGGAATCTTTTGGCTTCACGAGTGTGCCCACGTCGCCGACAACTTCGGGAATACCATTCGTTGCAGTCGCAATGACGGGAACGCGTGCGAGCATGGCTTCAATCAACACGCGGCCAAAGGCCTCTTGGGTAGAAGATAAAACAAAAGCATCAAATGCCTTCA
>CAYUYG010000307.1:0-2913 GCA_964449125.1 uncultured Coxiellaceae bacterium
ATTTTAATGTGTCGCCCAGATTTTTACGGTGTCGAATATGAAATCAATCCATGGATGAACGTATCACAGCAAGTCGATCATCAGAAAGCTCTTCAACAATGGAACAATTTGCATGACATCTTAACGCAATGCGGTGCGCAAATTGAATTGGTTGACCCTGCCGCAGGTTGGCCAGACATGACCTTCACTGCGAACGCTGGATTGTTATATAACAATAAAATGATCTTGTCGCATTTCAAATATAAAGAACGTCAAGGTGAAGTACCATATTTTCAAGACTGGTTTGAAAAAGCGGGTTTTGAAATCATTAATCCCGCCGCAGACGGTTTATATTTCGAAGGCGCAGGCGATAGTTTGTTTGCGGGTGATACACTCTTCGCGGGTTATGGTTTTCGTACTGAACGTCTTTTTTATGAAAAAACGCCTTACTTCGATCAAAACAAACTTATTTATTGCGAATTAGCTGACCCCTATTTTTATCATATCGACACATGTTTTTGCCCACTGACATCGGAGTTAGCGATTTGGTATCCGCCTGCTTTTTCAAGTCAGTCACAACAAGATATGTCAGCGGCAATCGAACTCATTCCTGTCGTTGAAAAAGAAGCCAAACATTTCGCCTGCAACGCGGTCGTCATGGATAAACAAGTTATCTTGCCAGCCGATTGTCCACAGCTTGTCAAAGAACTGGAAATGCGTGGATTCACCACCTATCCCTGCGACGTCAATGAATATCTTAAAGCAGGTGGTGCTTGTAAATGTTTAACATTAAGACTGGATTAAAAACACGGCTTGCACTACATTGTGCGCATTATTAATCAGGGTGAGCACTATGAACCAACAACAAAATTTCGCTTATGTCGATGCGTTGTGGGACAAAAGCATTGTTCCAACGCTCATGGAATATATTAAAATTCCCAATAAATCACCGCAATTTGACCCGGAATGGGAAAAGCACGGCTACATGGATCAGGCAGTTAAACTAATTGCTGATTGGTGTAAACAGCATGCGGTTAACAATATGAAACTTGAGGTAGTGAAACTGGAAGGCCGCACCCCAGTTACTTTTATTGATATTCCTGGGCAAAAAGATGACACCATTTTGCTTTACGGCCATCTCGATAAACAACCCGAAATGACTGGCTGGGATGACGATTTACATCCTTGGAAACCGGTATTACGGGGTGATCGTTTATACGGTCGAGGCTCAGCTGATGATGGTTATGCAGCCTTTGCCTCACTTACCGCTATTAAATCATTGCAAGAACAAGGCATCCCCCATGCACGTTGTGTCATCTTAATTGAAGCTTGCGAAGAAAGCGGCAGCTTCGATTTGCCTTTTTACATCGAAGCACTGAAAGAGCAGATCGGTAAACCCAGTTTGATTATTTGCCTTGATTCAGGCTGCGGAAATTACGAACAATTGTGGATTACGACCTCACTGCGCGGTTTACTGGGCGGCACCTTGCGCGTTGAAGTATTGAAACAAGGCGTGCATTCGGGCGCGGGCAGCGGCATTGCTCCCTCGTGTTTTCGTGTGCTGCGACAATTACTTGAGCGCATAGAAAATAAAACCAACAGTGATATTCTGATTGAGGACTTGCAAGTAGAAATCCCCGCGGCACGCATTGCACAAGCAGAACACGCCGCCGAAGTACTGGGTAAATCCGTATTTGAAGACCTCCCTTTTGCTGAAGGCGTACAACCTGATTCCACTTCCATTTCCGAACTCATTTTACGTCGCACCTGGAAACCTGCTCTATCGGTTATTGGCTGCGATGGTATACCGAGTATTCAAAATGCCGGCAATGTCACTCTGCCTGCTATTGCAGTGAAATTATCGATGCGCTTACCACCCACTTGCGATCCGGAAACAGCTGCGCAAGCCTTAAAATTGATTCTGGAAACCGATACTCCAAATAATGCTCGCGTCAGTTTTGAAGTAAATGATACGGGTCCAGGCTGGAATGCACCAGCTGAAACACCGTGGCTTGCGCAAGCTGCTAATCAGGCCTCACAACAGTATTTTGGTAAAGATGCAGTTTATATGGGTGAAGGTGGCTCTATTCCCTTTATGGGCATGTTAGGTAAAAAATTTCCACAGGCGCAATTTTTGATAACAGGCTTGCTCGGACCCGGCTCCAATGCACACGGACCGAATGAATTTTTACATATTCCTACTGGAAAAAAACTGACGGCCTGCATCGCACAAGTGATTGCAGATCACTTCACAAAAGCCTGATCTGTCAACTTGCAATGCTTGCCCGAATTCAACGGGCAAGCAGCACGTATAAGCTCTTGAAAAATCTAACCTGCCTTGAATGCACCTTACCGAAGGAGTAAGGTGGAAGTATAAGCAAAACAGGAGTTTCCTATGCCGCAGCAGAAAAAAACCTGGATGCTCGTTGCCGATGCAAGCAAAGCCCGTCTTTATTCTTTTCACAAAGCACGCCTTTTTCAGGAACCGCTTCCAAAAAATCTAGATTTGATTAACGAATTTACGCATGCAAAAAGTCGCATGAAAGGCAGTGAACTTGAAACCGACAGAATCGGTTTGAATGGCCGTGGCGGCCTGGAAGAATCCACCTCACCGAAAGAACACGAAGCAGACGAATTTGCGTTACAACTTTCTCATCATCTAGAAAATGCACGCAAGGAAGAAAGTTATCTGGATATCGTTCTGGTGGCGCCTCCTGCTTTCATGGGTTTATTGCAAAAGCACATGACAACAGAAGCACATAAGCTAGTCAGTAAAAAAATTGAAAAAGATTATACGTATCAAAGCGATCAGGAATTTTTAAAAAATTTATTAAACTACCTTTGATAAACGTGGACGATAAGAATGGTTCACGATCCAGACACCACTAATGGCTAATATCCCGCCAATTATCGTTAAATAAACCGGCACTTCAT
>CAYUYG010000308.1:0-2905 GCA_964449125.1 uncultured Coxiellaceae bacterium
ATAAAATCGAGTTGTATGAGGTAAAATCAGCATGGCAATTATTACAAATAAACGATCCGTGATGACACTTTATTCTGGCGCACAAGATATTTATAGCCACAAGGTGCGTATTGTTTTAGCGGAAAAAGGTGTGTCATACGATGTTATTAACATCGAGGCCCGTGGTAAGCCTGAAGACCTACTCGAGCTCAATCCCTATGGCAACGTCCCTACGCTAGTTGATCGTGAGCTGGCGCTCTACGAATCAAATATCATTACAGAATACCTGGATGAGCGGTTTCCACATCCACCCCTCATGCCTGTCTATCCTGTCGCCAGGGCAAAGGCACGCCTCATCATTTATCGTTTTGATCGTGAATGGGGTCCATTAATTAAAAAATTAGAATCTGGCAAATCTGCTGATCTAAAAGCCATTGCTAAAGAGTTGGGAAGTTATATTTCACAGTTGGTGCCAGTATTTAATTCATCCCCTTACTTTATGGGTGATGAGTTTACCTTGGTGGACTGCTGCATAGCGCCCGTTTTATGGCGTTTACCAGTATGGGGTATTACTTTTACACCTGCTGAAACAAAAGTAATTAATAAATACGCTGAGCGAGTTTTCCAGCGCGATTCATTCCAAGCAAGCTTGACTGAAACGGAACAAGAGTTACGAAAGTTAGCTGATGCAGAAACTGCTTAAAGAAAGGAATTAAATATGCTATCAAATAGACCCTATTTGCTTCGTGCTTTTCATCAATGGATTGTGGATAGTGGTTGCACTCCTATCCTGGTCATTTACGCTAACCATCCGCGTTGTAAAATTCCAAAAGATTATGCTGAGGGCGGCGAAATTGTATTTAATATCTCTTCCTCAGCTGTGCGTGACTTAAAAATGACGAACGATTCAGTTGAGTTCAAAGCTTCTTTTTCTGGGGTTATTCATATTATTGCTGCGCCTATTAAGGGTGTGCTTGCTGTGTATGCTGAAGAAAATGGCGAAGGTATTTTCTTTGATCCAGAAGAAGATTCAGGCGAGGAAGAAGCAGGTATCGTTCAATTGCAAAGCATTGAAGGTTTTGCTACGGAGTCTGTTGATCATTCGATCATGCCAGAAGCCGCAGCAAAAGCTAAACCTTTTTTAAAATTGGTTGAATAAATAACTAAGTTTGTTGTCCGTTGTTGTAACCAAAAAATATTGAAAGATCTGGACAAGAAGCCGAAGCTGCATGAAGAGCAGTCTTCGGTTTTTCGTTTATTGGCCCACTAAATAATGAAAAATAAGACGGGGAACCCAAGGGTTGGTCAACGCGCATTTTTTTGGGCTTGTTTCCTAATCCTTCCTCCAATTTTTCTCTTTTTTGACCAGCTACCGCAGTTTGTTCATCGTTGTTTGTAGGGCTGGGCATCTGCGTTTTTTCATCATCTGAATCCGCGCTTTCATTGCCTGGAGAGGTAATTGGTGATGACATTCTTGGTGATCGACTTTGCATCGTTCTTCGTAGGTCAAGCAACAGTCCTGGGTCAATATATCCTAGGGGCATTAATTGATTGCAAATAATCTGATGTGCTGAAATAGCACATACTGAAGCAAAAGTTTCTACAAGAGCGGGACAATTTTTAGCCGCGATTAAATCCTGATGGTTTTCTTCTAATAAGCGGGCATCAGTAATATACTGTGGATTATACTTGCTCCAACCAGCGGTTGGCCCATATTTGCTTTCAAGTTCTTTTGTGATCAAACAAGTTATTTTGTTTTCTTCATCATCCATAGCGAGTTTAAGTTCTAAGCCGGGATCTTCTAATAAATAGATCAGATTGCGTTTAACAAGATTAATGAGGTAGTTCAGTTGTTCTTCAGCTTCGCCTTCGTCTCTCCCAGGGCATATTCTTAATGACCTGACGAGGTGATCGATGCATTCTTCGAGTGTGGCGCGAGACAGTTTGTCTAATTCCAATGATTGCTGATCCAGTTTAAATCCGGATAATTTACCAGCGCGTTTAACGATTGCCACGAGGTCATTAATTGGTAGACGTGCCTTGAAATAAGATTGAGTCATTTCAGGTGTGGGTGCGTCAATGATAAATAAACGGATATCGCAGCCTTCTTTTTGTAGGTGGGCGGCAATTTTTGCAGCCAAAGCTCCCCCAAATGAATAGCCACAAAGAATAAAAGGCATTGGCCCTGATGGCATACATTGGAACATTTCTTGCGTTATTTGCTCAGCGAAGGATGCAAAATTCGTTGGCTCATCTTCATTGACAACGACAGAATTATCTTCATCCGTTACGACTTTGATCGCGCCTTCTGGAGCGATCGAAAAAATAGGATCGTTATAAACGTAAATAGTTCGCTCAGGATATAATTCTTTTAAAGACTTAATTAGTGATGCGAATTCGTATGAACCGCTGCCCAGAATGCCTGGAAACAAAAACAACGGTATTTGCGTGATGGGCATCCTTGTGTTATTGGAGTGCCGGCCGGTTGGCGCTCTATTAGATGGATATGCATAAAATCCCATGGAAGCTCCCCTGCGTGTATAAATACATCGTCTATTTTTAATTATGGTAGAATCATATTAGTTATTTTAAACAAATAAACGCGATAATACACGCCATTTGTCAAACATCAAATAGTTTAGTTTTCCCTCGTTCCTAGTCCCGCTGTTGGACATGAATTTGAATTAGGCTGTTGTGTTTCGACAACAGCAGCGGGTGTTTTTGGTCTATCAAACAATTTCCCATTGGTTCCAATATTGATCCGTGGAATTTTCTTGTGCGTGGTTTTAGGCACCAGAAATTGTTCAATATTTGCAAGTTTGCAGCTAAGTAAAGTATCTGGGTCAACTACTGGTTTAAGGGAAATATTTTTTTTGTCTAACGTCCTGAGTATTTGCTTTCGGTAATGCACTTTACTTTCTGGGTG
>CAYUYG010000309.1:0-2882 GCA_964449125.1 uncultured Coxiellaceae bacterium
ATGATCGGAAGGCCGCTCCCAACCGCGGGGAGTCGCATCGACATAACACTTCTGACAATTAGGCGCAAATGCCGTGCTTGCAAGAATATGATCGATACGCATGCCTAAATTGCGTTTGTACGCATTCATACGATAATCCCACCAGGTAAATACTTGTTCCGCGCTATTTAGTTGACGGAAACAATCCTGAAATCCGGCTGTTAACATATTGCGAAATGCCGCTCGTTCAGAATCACTGCATAACACTTTTCCATCCCATTGCGCAGGATCGTGTACATCAATTGCGTCCGGTGCGATATTAAAATCACCGACCACGACAACTTTTTTATATTTTTGTATATGGTCTTTCAGCAGCAAATCAAATTCTTTCAGCCAGTTTAATTTGTATTGATATTTGTCTGATGTCACACTTTCGCCGTTTGGTATATACACATTTAATATGCGCACATCACCAATTGTCGCACCCAGTACCCGTCGTTGCACATCGGTAAAAGTAGGCATATCGGTAATATGGTCCATACTTTTTTCTCGACTTAAAATGGCCACGCCATTATAAGTTTTCTGTCCAGAGCAAACCGCGTGATAACCAATTTCCTCGAATGAAGCGAAAGGAAAATCTGCTTCCACCATTTTAATTTCCTGCAAAGCGAGCACATCAGGTTTCACCTCATTCAGCCAGGTTAAAACATGCGGCAAGCGCACGCGCAGCGAATTAACATTCCAGGTAGCGATTTTCATTTGTTTATTCCGTGTGGTTCATCTCCTCTCTCAAAGAAAGAGGAGATGAAAAAGATATTTATAAGCTGTAATACATGTCAAATTCGACAGGATTGGTGGTGCCGTTTAAACGACCTACTTCTTCGCGTTTTATGCCAATGTATGCATCAATTAAATCTTTGGTAAACACACCGCCTTCTAGTAAAAACGCATGATCTTGCTCAAGGCTATCCAGTGCCTGTTCCAACGAAGAGCACAAGCTCGGGAAAGTTTTTACTTTCGCAGCTGGTAAATCATATAAATTTTCTTCGACTGGTTCACCTGGATGGATCTTGTTTTTAATACCATCAAGACCGGCCATCAACATAGCAGAGAAAGCAAGGTAGGGGTTTGACATGGCATCTGGGAAACGTGCTTCGATACGTTTTTCTTTATCAGTAAATACGTGTGGAATACGAATACCGGCCGAACGATTACCTTCTGAATAAACCATAGTAACGGGTGCTTCGTAACCAGGGACCAAACGTTTGTAGCTATTA
The DNA here is from genome assembly GCA_964449125.1 of uncultured Coxiellaceae bacterium. Taxonomy (GTDB): domain Bacteria; phylum Pseudomonadota; class Gammaproteobacteria; order DSM-16500; family DSM-16500; genus Aquicella. The sequence goes on from CAYUYG010000309.1 coordinate 1,257, forward strand.
GTACTTGGATTGGTAAATGCATTTAATGCACGAGCATGTTTAATAATGCCACCGAGATAATACAATGCCATTTCAGATAAACCTGCGTATTCCTTGCCAGCAAATAAATTTTTGCCACCTGAAGACAATGACTGATGACAGTGTAAACCACTACCGTTATCGCCAACTAAAGGTTTTGGCATAAACGTCACGGTTTTATTATGTGCATGAGCGATATTGTGAATCACATACTTAAATACCAACATTTCATCGCATTTATGCAATAAGGTGCTGTAACGGGTGGTAATTTCATTTTGTCCGCAAGTCGCTACTTCATGATGATGAACTTCCGGCACGAGCCCCATGGTCATTAAGGCATGACACATTGCGCTGCGTAAATCATGGGAAGAATCCACTGGCGGCACAGGGAAGTAACCACCTTTCACACGTGGGCGATGACCAAGATTGCCATTTTCAAACGATTTACCTGAATTCCAATGCGCTTCTTCGGAATCAATTTCGTAAAAGCAGCGATTCATCTGTACATCAAAACGCACATTATCAAAAATAAAAAATTCGACTTCTTGACCAAAATTACAGACTTCTGCAATACCACTTTTGCTTAAATATTCTTCCGCACGATGGGCAACGCCACGTGGATCTCGCGAATAAGGTTTGCGTGTATCAGGGTCATAAACATCACAACGAATGATCAAGGTTGGCATTTCGCAGAAAGGATCCATGACGGCCGTTCCCACATCAGGAATCAATAATAAGTCTGATTTATTAATATCTTGCCAGCCACACAGGGAGGAGCCATCGAAGGCTTTACCATACTTAAAAAAACTATCGTCTATTTTATTTTGTGGAAGAGTCACATGATGTTCTTTGCCGCGCAGGTCGGTAAAGCGCAAATCGACAAATTCGACTTCGTGATCTTTAATCATTTTAGCGATGGTATCTTTCATGGTTGCGGTCGTCTTTTCAATAGTGTCAGTCGTCATAGCGGGCCCCTAAAGTTGGTTGCGGTATTCTAGCCGATCAGCCCTGCTTGCTCGCAAGTACTTTTTTACACATCCACACTTTTTAGGCGCCTCAAGCTAAGACTTTGATTTTAAACATATTCGCACAAAAAAGGTAACATTATGTCAAAAATACGTGATATAGTTGTTAAAAAATTGAACACATACAGCATAAACAGCCCAAAATCACAAACGAGGCCAACATGCAGCGCAGTTCTGAACTAGCCTATCAGGAAATAAGTACACATCATTATATATGTAATACCTTGCTTACTAACCCTATTATATTGATGGGTGAAGCCGAACAAGGCAATAACATTGGATCACAGAAATTTGCCTTGTTCCAATCAAAAGACATCAACTTGTTTGGTCTTGGCAACGACATTTTGGTTTTGGCGCCATTTGAGTCGAGGCTCTATGAGGCCTTTCGAGGCAAAGAAATAATGTCTTTTGATGCATTCTATCTTCCCTATGCCAAAGATGAGTGCATTCAAACTAATATTCCTTTCGACGCACAAATGATCATTACTCCTTCCCTGTCCGGTTGTAGTTTTGTTGGTGAGTTAGATTCGCCCACCCCGATGGTAGCGCACATCAATCGTCTGCAAGACGATGGAACTAATTC
>CAYUYG010000310.1:0-2860 GCA_964449125.1 uncultured Coxiellaceae bacterium
TCCATCTAGCAGCACAACCTTTGGTACGATTATCTTACCAATACCCAATTGACACGTATTCAACCAATGTCATGGGCAGCGTAAATTTATTTGAAGCCTTACGTCAATTAAATACGACGAAAGTCATTGTGAATGTGACCTCTGACAAATGCTATGAGAATAAAGAATGGCAATGGGGATACCGTGAAAACGATAACTTAGGCGGTCACGATCCTTATAGTAATAGCAAAGCTTGCGCAGAATTAGTCACCCAGTCATATCGAGATTCTTTTTTTCATACACCCCACTCTCCACTACTTGCTTCTGTTCGGGCAGGCAATGTAATTGGTGGTGGCGATTGGTCAGATGATCGTTTAGTTCCAGACATTATTCGAGCCTATCAAAATAAACAGCCAATAATCTTACGTTTTCCTCATGCCACAAGACCCTGGCAACATGTATTGGATCCTTTGCATGGTTATTTACGTTTAGCCCAAACAATGTATGAAGAAGGACAGGGTGCAGAAGCTTGGAATTTTGGCCCTAACGAAAATGATGTCCAAACCGTCGAATGGATAGTAAAGAACATGAATTATTTATTAGATAATCCAATTGACTGTATTATCAATGCGGCACCACAACCGCATGAAGCTGGTTTTTTAAAACTTGATTGCACTAAATCAAAAACAAAATTACTATGGCAACCTAGATGGAATATCGAAAAAGGATTGCAAGAAACTACTGAATGGTACAAGGCATACATCAACCAACAAGATATGCGTCAATTCACCTTAAATCAAATCAACAGTTTCATGAATTAATCATTGGGATGGATAAACGGAGGTTTTATAAAAATGTCTAAAAATTTTGATTTTTTAATGATATCAGCAGGCTTTGAACACGGCGGCAATGTCACACAGCGTTTCCTTGATGGGCATGATGAACTATACGTTTATCCTTTTGAATCTCAATTAGGCAATAGATATGTTAATGACTATTTATCGTCCTTAGAAAGACCTCAATATCGTTACCCAGAATTTCCATCTAATATTTCTGCTCGTGAAATTTATGAAATGTTTTATGACGAAGAACTCAAAACCTTTCTCCGTAAGCCAAACGGCAGCAAATTTAAAACTGCTGAGCTAGTCATGAAAGAAGAAGATCGCATTGAAAAGTTTTGCGCAGAGCTGGCTAATAAACCGCATACTCGCGCAAATAATGTCGAAGCTTTCTTTAAGTCTACCTTCGATGCCTGGACTAACTACAAGCGCTCCGGCAAAAATCATATTTACGTAGGCTACAGTCCTATTATCGGTATTGATTCAGACCGTATCTTGGCCGACTTCCCGAATGGCCATATTTTACACGTCGTGCGCAACCCGTTCTCGGCCTACAGTGATACAAAGCGCAGACCGTTTCCTTTGTCCTTGAAGCAATATGCCGTTTCTTGGAATATTTATCATCATATTGTTCTGATGCATAAAAATAAATTCCCAGATAATATCACTATTCTTCGTTATGAAGATTTAATTGCTGATCCAGAAAAAGCATTAGCTCCTTTATGCAAAGCTCTCAATATTCCATTCAGCGAAAGCATGACTTACCCATCTTGGAATGGCAAAAACATTAGCGGCCAAATTTATCCATGGGGTACGATCAATAATTCTACTCATGATGAAAACATCGCAGCAATGCAACGTTTATCTTCAGATGAGAAGCATCAAATTAAATCTTACTCTGATGTCATTATGAATATGTTTAATTATCAAGCTTTAGCGAACGCTTAATGCCATGATTTTAGCCAATTCATCGACTGCCTATATTGAAAATAGGCAGTCGTTTTTTAATGTTAAATCTGATATAGCTTTGCAAGCGGATAATATCCAGCAACTAACCACTCCCGTTCTGGATGAAATTAACGATAAAAAATATCAATTGCACCATCTTTGCGAAGTTAGTTTACAAAAAGCTATCCAATCAGTTTCCTATTTACCTAGTTCAGCCACATTTCACTTATTATTTGAAGTCACTGACGATAGCAATCACACGTATATTGTTAAAACAACGAAGGCTAGCTTTCCACTTACTTCACATAATTTTCACATTGATCAATGGGTCATGAATTTATTACGTGCAAGCAATTTCCCAGCGTTGCCAATTTATGCGGTTGATTGTTCCCGACAACGAGTAGATTTTGATTATTTGATCATGGATAAAGCCCAAGGCTTGCCACTTATCCAACTTAAAACTCACCCGAATTTATTTAATCAATCTATACGTCAATTGGGCACGTACTTAGCTCATATTCACTCTATACCCAGTACCCAGTTTGGTTTATTAGATGCAGAAAAACTTGCTGCTAATGGGATTTGCGCGGGTTTAATACCAAGCTGGAAAGACTTTATTTTTACGCGACTTGATGAGCATCTCACTTACTGCCATCTACGCGGAATAGTAAGTCATGAGCAATTAGCTACGATAAAATCTATTTTTAATAATCACGAACATTATTTTAAACAAGATACGTCATGTTTGTTGCACGGTGATTTAAATGATCACAATATATTTGTGCATAATGAACAATTATTAGTTATTGACTGGGAAGATGCAGTCGCCGGTGATCCCATTTTTGATATTGCGCTTTGGGGCACCTTTATGCACCATCATGAAAAACTCGACCTTTTTCTCGAAGGCTATCAGTTAGTAGGTCAGCTCAACGAAGCATTTGAATTATTATATTGGCTCTATTATTTACGCATTATGCTAGCTAAAACGGTCGTAAGGTATAAGTTTGAATATTATAAAACCGACAAGATACCCGCTATTCAACGCATCTTGCCAGCAATAGACGAAATTAAACGATTAACCTAAGTCATGGATG
>CAYUYG010000311.1:0-2858 GCA_964449125.1 uncultured Coxiellaceae bacterium
CATTAAAACATTGCACACCTTTGCGGATGGCAAATTCAATTTCTTCTCTTTTTTTGCCAACGCCAGAAAAAATGCAATGACTAGCGCGACCTTGTGCTGCTAACACACGTTCCAGTTCGCCTCCTGAAACAATATCAAATCCGGAATTTAATTTAGCGAATATATTTAAAATGGATAAATTGGAATTGGCTTTGACGGCATAACAAATCCGATGCGGACGCACATTGAAAGCGGTGTCAAATGCGCGCCAGTTATTTTCAAGCACAGCACGCGAATAAACATAACAAGGTGTACCATAGGTGTCTGCAATGGTTTTTAAGGCAATGTTTTCGATGAAGAGTTCATTGTTTTGGTAATGCAAACACATCATATGTTTCCTAATCAGTTGCCAAATCACAATGCGATTTTAACCAGTCATTATAATCTGCGATATTACCAAGCGAAGCATTCAAAAATCGCTGCGTGGATAAAGTCAGTTTTTGGGCAAGTTCACTCGTAAACCGTGCTTGCAGACAAATGACATCATTAACATTGTTGGCTTTTTGTAAGCGTTTTAAATTTTCGATACTGGTTGAAAATACGTCATTTAGAATAATAAGATTTTGTTCAATATAACGTTTAACCAAATTATTTAATTGTTCATCCTTTCCCTTGGGTAATTGATCAATCAAGTCAGAAAATACTTGCCAGTTATTTTGAAATTCTTGATAGGGCATATCGCTCTCCTTGTAATTTATACTTGCCTTCAACTTTGGCATTATAACGTATGCTTGTCAGCTTATCCCGGGATTTTAAGCGGTCCCTGTGCAGTAAGTTGCCAGTAAGAAATATTGGTAAGCGTTTGATTGCTTGCCAGTGCAGCAGCGTATTCTGGATGAATCGGTAATGAAGCGACAGACCAATCAGTATTATTAAATGTAATAACTTGATATTCGTCTGTGACTGAAAAATTGGCAGGCGGTGCAAATAATCCTTGTCCAAGTGCTTTAATGACAGCTTCCTTGCGCGACCAGATTTGATAAAAAAGCGTGGCGGAATCAGTGGTCTCTGCTAGGGCTTGTTGTTCCTGAAGACTAAAAAAACGATTAACTACGCCAGCATTAAACGCTGGCTGTATTTTTTCAATATCAACACCGATAGCGAATTCGGACGTAATAGCAATGAGCAATTGTTCGTCTGAATGAGAAAGATTAAATTGCAAATTGCTTTGATAAGGATAATTGATGGCAGGTTTGCTGTGTTCATTGTAGTTAAAAGTAATTTCATTCGCTTGCATGCCCAAGTATAAACTCAGAATTTGCCGCAGTTGGCTACGGGCAATGATAAATCGTTGTCTAATGGCAGGAAGTAAGAAACGCGCAGCACGTGTTTGCTCGTCCTGACTGAGTAATGCGATGCCAAATTGTTCCTGTGCGTTATTTAACACAAGCTGAGTTGACCAAATATGGATTTCACCTGGGGAAATTTGCATAGCAATCCATCATTATCCTTTCAATTCAAGTGATAGCCTACCATCATTAGCTTATGCTAAGCTAATTTCGATTTATAGAGAGACTCATAAAGGAGAGTGACATGAAGGATCTAAATCTATATGGCTGGATTGCCATGATATTGGTGATAATTGGCGGTATTAACTGGGGGCTCGTCGGTTTATTCAATGTTAATATTGTAACTGGCATTTTTGGCGTGATGCTGGGTCGTTTGATTTTTATTATCGTAGGCGTTGCTGCTGTTTATCTCTGTTATCTGATTTATCTGGCAAAATACAAAAAACCTACTGTTTGAATGTCAGCCCGAGCTGATAGCTCGGGTTTGTTACGATCGTACAAATTGCGCCAGCCCTTGATAGTCACCTTTGTCTGCTTGTCGTAGAACAGCGATGTATTGGTCTCTAACCGGTCCCGATTGAGCGAGATGTGCCTTACCCCAGCTAAATCGTGTTTGTGCAAGACTGATGAGTAGTAAATCAGTCATCAAACGCGCATGACGCCCATTGCCATTTGGGAACGGATGAATTTTCACTAAACGATGATGAAAGCGATAGGCTATTTCATCTACCGCATAGCTGTGGTATTCAATTTGATATTGTACATCTGTAATTAAATTTTTTAATTCTTCGGCAATTTTATAGGGTTCGACGCCAATGTTTTTGGCTGTTTGACGAAATTTTCCAGCCCAGCGCCAGGTCGCATCAAACATTTTTTTATGCAACTTTTTAGTAAAATCAGTTGTTAAAATTTTTTCATACGCGTGTTTTTTAGAAAAAATCCATATTTCCGCATTAATAATATTGTCCTGTTCCCATTCATTTAAGTCGTTTTGCTGTGTGATATGTTGTGGCAACAAGCCCTCCATCTCATCCGGGTCGAGAGGCGTTGCGCCTGGAATAGGATGGAATGGCATTATTTATTTCTCCATATTTTTTTAAGCGGACCATCCAGTAAGGTTTTGACCAGCTCTTCTTTTTGACGCTGTTGACGCGGGTTTTCGACAGCTTGTTTTTCTAATGACATGGAATGCGCAACATTGGTAACTGTGGCATCAGCAATTTTTTCTGCCTGAGTTTTGACAATTTCCTCAAGTGTTTTGCCGTGCAAGGACCCTTTAGGAACGATGGCATATATAAGTTCACAATCCATTGCTTCTGCCGCTTTTTTTAAAGTACGGACGGTAATGGCATCTTGTCTCTCTGCATTTTCGAGTTGCACAATGCGAGAACGGGCTAAGGAAAGCCGATCACCTAGTTGCTGGGCTGTCATGCCCAATGCTTTGCGAATCGTGTGAACCCAGCCTAAAGGGGGGCGACCAAATTTTTGGCTCACTCGCTGCCAATCTTGTAATTGCCTATCAAGCTGTTT
>CAYUYG010000312.1:0-2855 GCA_964449125.1 uncultured Coxiellaceae bacterium
AACCTCGCCGGGCGGTACTACCGAAAAAGCGTTATCTGTGTTAGAAGAAAAAGACGTTAGACAGCTTTTCAATGAAGCTGTGCACGCCGCCAAACTGCGTTCTGAAGAATTAGCGGCAATATTAGGAAAAATAACATGAGGGAAAGGTACCATGTCTGATACGTTACGCGGCATTCTGCTGTTTCTGATCGAAACTTTGTTCGATATTTACATTTTTGTCCTGATCATACGTATTATCCTGTCATGGGTAAATGCAGACTACCACCACCCCCTCACCCAATTTGTTGTTAAGTGCACCAATTTTTTAATAAAACCGTTACGCAATATGATTCCCAATTATCGGGACATCGAAGTATCGTCTTTGGTCGTTATTATGATACTCGAAACAATTAAATACATATTATTAGGTCTCGTTTCCTTTGGTTTTCCCAATATATTCGGATTAATCATTTTGGTGCTGACTGATATGCTCAAAATGTTCATTCTGACATTTTTCTATGCAATCTTATTACAAGCCATCATCAGTTGGGTCTATCCAGGTTCGCCCGCCAATGTAGTGCTACAAAAATTTACTGCGCCGGTTCTGCGACCGTTTCAACGTCTTATTCCGCTTATTCACGGTTTTGATATTTCCCCGATTCCGGCACTGATTATTTTGCAATTAATTAATTTTGTCGTGATCGGCCAATTCATGGCCTTGGGTCTGGATATTGCGTTTTAGGAATAATGATGAAAATTGTTTTAGCCAGCAGTAATCCGGGCAAAATACAAGAATTCAATCTGCTGCTGAAAAAGCATGATATCAATGTCATACCGCAAACCGAATTGGGCGTGGAAGATGCACCCGAGACAGGTTTATCGTTTATTGAAAATGCGATACTTAAAGCTCGTCATGCTTCGAAAATCACTGGCTTACCAGCCATTGCGGATGACTCGGGCCTTGCTGTGACTGCACTGGGAGGCGCTCCAGGCATTTATTCAGCGCGATATGCTGGCGATGAAGCCAATTCGCAAAACAATATTCAAAAATTATTATCTGCTCTCACTGATGTGCCTGATGAACACCGCGGTGCCTGGTTCCATTGCGTGCTGGTTTACCTGTCCTCGGCAAACGACCCGGTGCCTCTCGTTTGTAATGGACAATGGGAAGGCACTATCTTGCACGCACCGCGAGGCGAACGGGGCTTTGGTTATGATCCTGTGTTTTATGTCCCTTCAGAAAAACAGAGCGCCGCTGAATTAACGCCGGCTATAAAAAATACGATCAGTCATCGCGCATGCGCATTGGCTGAATTAATTTCTAAATTACCAGCAAAACTGCGCATGCAAGACCATTAAGCGTGTGCCACGGACAACATCATGAATGCTCTTTCAGTACAAAAACTTACAAAAATTTATGCAAATGGTCTTTCAGCATTAAAAGGCATTGATCTTGAAGTGGCCGAAGGCGATTTTTTTGCTCTGCTTGGACAAAACGGAGCGGGAAAATCCACTACCATCGGCATCGTGTGTTCGCTTATCAACAAAACGTCTGGAAAAATAGAAATTTTTGGTCATGATCTTCATACTGATACCATGCGTGCCAAAGCATTGATTGGCATCGTGCCGCAAGAAATGAACTTCAGTATCTTCGAAAATATTTCGCAAATTTTGCTAAACCAAGCAGGTTATTACGGTATTCCACGCAATATTGCAGAACAACGCACAGAACGTTATTTAAAAGAAATGGGCATCTGGAACATGCGCCACCAAGCCGCCTTCCGTTTATCAGGCGGCATGAAACGCCGGCTCATGATCGCGCGTGCGTTGATGAGCCATCCTCGCTTGTTGATTCTCGATGAACCCACAGCGGGCGTAGACATTGAATTGCGTCATACTTTATGGCGTTTTTTGAAAAAAATAAATGATGAAGGCACGACCATTATTTTAACAACGCACTATCTTGAAGAAGCAGAACAGCTCTGCAAAAATGTTGCCATCATCGATCACGGTGAAATTATTGAACATGCCAACATGAAATCGCTCATCAATCGCTTGAATACACAAACATTGGTGCTTGATATCGCCACACCTTTGACGAAAATTGATTATCTTTATGCGTACCCTCATCGCTTACTGGATGACAATACGCTTGAAATAGAAATTTCCCGTGACCAACCACTCAATGCTTTATTTACTTTACTCAACCAACATAATGTGACGGTATCAAGCATGCGAAATAAAACCAATCGCCTAGAAGAATTGTATGTGCGTCTGATTGCTGAAAATAAAAAATCTGTTGAGTGAGGAGTGTTGAAAATGGTTAATCGTATTAGTCTTTATCCTGTCATGATCGCCTTACGCACATTACTGGGCCGAGAAATATTGCGGTTCATGCGCATCTGGTCGCAAACATTATTGCCGCCTGTCATCACCATGAGTTTGTATTTTCTAATTTTTGGGAAATTTATCGGTTCACAAATTAAGCCTATTCAAGGCTATCCGTATATCCAATACATCGTTCCTGGTTTGACGATGATGTCCATTATGACCAATGCCTATGCCAATACCGCATCTTCTTTCTTCATGACTAAATTTAATAAAAGCATTGAAGAAATGCTGGTTGCTCCCATGCCCAATTTGATTATTTTATTAGGATTCATGCTTGGCGGGACAGTACGTGGCATTTTAGTAGGGATATTAGTGCTGTTGGTCTCGCTTCTGTTTACCCATTTGACTATTCATCGCCTTGATATCGTGCTCAGCATGGCCATTCTCTCTGCACTGGTATTTTCACTGGGCGGCTTAATTAACGGTATTTACGCAAAACGCTTCGATGATATTTCTTTTATTCCCACATTTGTCTTAACGCCGCT
>CAYUYG010000313.1:0-2829 GCA_964449125.1 uncultured Coxiellaceae bacterium
ATAATAATACTGGCGATAAAATTCCGCTGCATATCTTGCATAAACAAAAACGGTAGCACGGGTAACAAGGCGCCAATACTGAAAGAAAAAAATGAGGCGAGCATTGCGCCGACGGGTGAGACGAGGTCATCGGGATTTAATCCCAGTTCTTCGCGTGCCAATGCATTCAAGCCAGTTTCTGGATTATCAATCATGATTTTTGCGAGTTTATTGGCTTCTTCATGGGGGATGCCGCGTGCTTGATAAATGAGACTCAATTCTTCTTGTTCTTCCTCGGGGTATTCTGCCAATTCCTGTTTTTCAATCGCAATTTGGTGCTCGAAAACTTCACGCTGCGAACGCACTGAAATATATTCGCCTGCACCCATGGAAAATGCACCAGCTAATAAACCTGCAATACCGGCAATGATAATATAATGTTGATTAGAATTTGCACCTGCCATACCCAAAATCAAACTCATGTTTGAAATAAGGCCATCATTCACACCAAATACAGCGGCACGTAAATTATTTGCCGAATTGGAATTTGTATGTTTATGTTCGCTGTGATAACGATTAAACACTGACATGCCGCGAATTTTCATTGCGGATAACATAAAATGTAAATTTTCGGTACCGAATAATTTGACGAGCCGCGCAATTAGACGACACCGTAAACCGGGTGTAAAGGTAGCAGGGGCGGCTGAGTTAACTTCACGTAAACGGTTTGCCCATAATGCCGCTTGTTTTTCTGCGGCGATTTGCAGGTCAAGAAAAAGTTTTTTATGTAAAAGATTTTCTTCATTAGCAGCCATCACACCGTAAAGAAAAGCAGAATTTTTTTCTTCCAGCCAATTATCATATAATTCCATCAGCTTTTTCCTTTTGAGGTTTGTTCAGCAACAAAATGTTTGATAAGTTTACTGGCTATACTGACCGAGGCGGATGGATGGCCAGGCAAGTTATCATAACGGTACCAGCCAGCTGCTTCAATTTCCTTGTTATCGATAATAATATCACCACCTGCGTAGTCAGCGGTAAAACCAATCATGAGTGAATCAGGAAACGGCCAGGGTTGCGAGCCAAAATAACGTAAATTTTTGATAGCTAGACTGACTTCTTCTTTCACTTCGCGATGCACTGCTTCTTCAATGCTTTCGCCCACTTCAATAAAGCCAGCAATCAAGCCGTACGCCCCGGGTACAAAATACGGGCTGCGCGCCATTAGAATATGATCTTCTTTCTTGATGAGGACGATCATGCAGGGGGAAATACGCGGGTAAAACGCGAGCTCACAGGCACTGCAAATACGTTCAAATGAACCAGCTCGATGTACGGTGAAATGACTGCAACGACTACAAAATTGATGGTTTTTGTCCCAGTTAATAATGGAATAAGCCTTGACTGCCGGTTTGTACCAATCGGTATCCAGCATGCCTAATGCCCCTCTTAGCGAAACGGGGCTGACGCTTGAGGGCACGACTGCCAGGCTATCTAGTTCAGCACAAAAACAAGCTATACCGTGAAATTCGCCCAGGGCATGTTGGCGGATGATATAAGATTGTACAGTGTGCATAAATGCTTCGGTTGGAAGTGAATGGGTTGTCCCTTCTGTCAACATGAGCAAATTGTTATTTTGGAAAATAAACCATTGCGTTGAATGAGTAGGTTTTGTGGCTGGAACCATGTGTCTCTGATCCTGAAAACGGAGATAGATTATTTATAACAGAAACGATGCCGATACTCTATTGTGAGGCGAACATCATTAGTGGTTTAATAAACACAATCATTTATCGTAGGAGCAAACAATGGGAAACGGCAAAGCAACCTTCTTGATTGGTGCTTTTATATTAAGCGTGGGAATCCTCGGCGCAGGTTATAGCATTGGCAAAGGAATGTATCTGGTAAAATCTTTTAACCGCACTGTTACTGTAAAAGGATTAGCAGAACAGAATGTGCGTTCTGATTTAGGCATCTGGGAAATTAATTATCGTGAAGTGGGTAATGATCTTGTGCAGCTCGACCAACGTTTGCAGCACGATCAGCAAGTCGTGGTGGAATTTTTAAAACAGCAGGGTTTTGTCGATGCCGAAATCGCCCGCGGCGAATTAAAAGTAGAAGATCGTCTGGCCAATATCTACAATCAAAATAATACTCCCAATGCGAATGAACAACGTTATGTTGTGACAGGCGGTACGCGTATTCGTTCCGATAAAGTTGATTTAATCTGGAAAACAGTACAAATCACCGATAGTTTGTTGCAACGCGGTGTGCCACTGGCGTTTGATGTCAGTTCTATCAGTCCTAATCCAAGTTTTTACTATATGCAGCTTGATAAAATTCGTCCTTCCATGCTGGCCGAGGCAACCAAAAGTGCGCGCATTGTGGCTGACCAATTTGCAAAAGATTCGCAAAGTCATTTGGCAGGCATACAACGTGCAAGCCAAGGTGTGTTTCAGATTATGGGTAGAGACACGAGCACGATGAGTGCTGACTGGAGCAGCAATCAAAATGCCTTGGGTTCGATCGAGAAAAAAGTACGATTGGTTACCACTATTGATTATCGTTTGAAATAGGATATACGCATGGCTTATAAAGCAGCAAGTTTACCTGACATTGTTTTAGAAGTCGTGCAAAGCAAAGGGACTGAACGGCCGTTTACCGGCGAATACGATGATTTTGGCGAGGATGGAACTTATCTTTGTCGTCAATGTGGTTTAGCTTTATTTCGTTCGTCAACCAAATTTCATTCGGGTTGCGGTTGGCCAAGCTTCGATGAAGAGTTACCTCATGCGGTAAAAAAAGAAACGGATGCGGATGGTAGGCGCACAGAAATTTTATGTGCACGTT
>CAYUYG010000314.1:0-2824 GCA_964449125.1 uncultured Coxiellaceae bacterium
TGCATGTATTCACTGATCTGCAGACCTTCGAAGGTAAAGCCGAGCGCGATGGTTAATATTAAACCAAGCACAACTTGAGCCTGCCTACCTTTCTTCAATCCCCAGTGTGCCCATGTCAAAGTAACGGCGCTGCTCAATAATAACAGCGTATTAATCGCAGGAATACCCCAAGTATGAATCACCGATTCAGGCCCCGGATATAATTTTGGATTGGGATTGGTTAATAATGGCCAAATCGACTGGAACTTAGGCCAGAGATATTGATGGGTCACCGTCCCTTCCGTCATCATCAAATCTTTAGCGAATTGGAAAGCCGTGCCGCCCAGTTCAGGAATGGTGAAAATACGCGTATAAAAAAGTGCCAAGAAAAAGACGAAAAACAAGGCGACTTCTGAAACGATGAACCATGTCATACCCCAGCGATAGGTTCTGTCCATTTGTTCGCTATGCATTCCGGCCAAACTTTCTTTTATAACCTTGCCGAACCAGCCAAACATCACCCCCAACAAAATGATCAAACCTGCGCCCATAAAAAATGGCCCGGTGAAACCATTATGCAATATTTGTACTAACCCAAATACCGTACAAAATAAACCGATCGAACCGACGATCGGCCAAAAAGAGGGAGCAGCAATAAAATATTCTTTAGTTGGATGATATGTTTTCAGTTCTGGTTTCATGTTATCCCTTCCGTGTCTCTTTTGGCGTTGCATCAAACAATGTGTATTGCAGCGTAATTACACTCACTTCCTTTGGCAATTCTTTGTCGATACGGAAAATCATCGGCATTTCCTTGCTTTCACCAGGCTTCAATGTTTGCTGATTAAAACAAAAACAAACTATTTTATGAAAGAAACCGATCGCATCAGTCGGTGTCATGCCCGGAATAGCTTGAGCAGTCATCGTCTTGTCAGTCGGATTTTTAGCATAGAAAAAAACTTTATTGTTTTGACCCGGATGCACATCAATACTTTTGGTACGTGGAATAAATTCCCAAGGCATACCATTGTGATTGATTGCGGTGAACTGAATTTTGACAGTACGATTTAAATCTACCGCATCCGAGCCCACTTTTTCCGGCACGGCAGTCAAAAGACCGCCGTTTGCAGCTGAGGTATTAATGCCGGTTGCTTGGCACAACATACTGTACAAAGGCACCATTGCAAAAGCAAAACCAAACATGATTAATGCAACAATACCGCCAATGACAAATATTTTACGATGTGTTTTACGTTCAGCCATGATTTAATCCTCGTATTTTTCAGCGACTTCATGCTGTAACGTGCCAAATTGTGGCGGAACAGTGAAGCTGTGATAAGGTGGTGGCGAATCCAACGTCCATTCCAAACCGTGAGATCCTTCCCACACTCTTGCATCCGCTTTTTTTCCTCGGCCAAATACGGTCACTAATACGTTGTACAAGAAAATAAATTGTGCGAAGCCCAATATGAACGCACCAATTGTGCAGACCATATTAAATTCCGTGTATTGCACCGCATAGTCAGTAATACGACGCGGCATGCCAGCGAGCCCTAGAAAATGCATCGGGAAAAATGTCAAATTCACCCCGATAACAGTTAGCCAGAAATGCCATTTACCAAGGGTTTCATTGTAGTAACGCCCCGTCCATTTTGGCAGCCAATAATAGATAGCACAGAAAATGGAAAGTAACGCGCCCGCTACCAACACATAATGGAAATGTGCCACGACAAAATACGTATCTTGGTATTGGTAATCCGCCGGTACAATTGCGAGCATTAATCCGGAGAAGCCCCCAATGGTAAACAGGATCACGAATGCGACAGCAAATAACATGGGGGTTTCAAAGGTGAGCGAACCACGCCACATCGTCGCGACCCAGTTAAACACTTTAATGCCGGTCGGTACCGCAATAAGCATCGTGGCATACATAAAGTAGAGCTGCGTACCCAATGCCATGCCAGCAGTAAACATATGATGTCCCCACACGATGTACGAGAGAATCGCAATCGCGGCGACGGCACCCACCATAAAATCATAACCAAATAGTCTTTTGCGCGAAAAAGTCGGAATGACTTCTGACACGATACCAAAGGCTGGCAAAATCATGATGTACACTTCAGGGTGACCAAAAAACCAAAACAAGTGCTGGAACATGACCGGATCACCGCCACCAGCCGCGTTAAAAAAGCTGGTACCAAAATGACGATCGAACAACACCATCGTCACCACCCCTGCTAACACAGGCATCGCTCCAATTAGCAAAAACGCTGTGATAAACCAGGTCCAGACAAACAATGGCATTTTCATCCACGTCATGCCTGGTGCGCGTAAATTGGTAATGGTTGCGATGATATTGATCGCACCTAATACCGATGAAATACCCATCAAGTGAATGGCAACGATCAAATAGTCTGTACTCGGTGGTCCGTACAAAGTTGAAAGTGGCGCATACATGGTCCAACCGAAATTAGGACCACCACCTTGAATAAAGAGAGAGGTAATTAACAACGAAAAAGCGAAAGGTAAAATCCAGAAGCTCCAGTTGTTAAGACGAGGCAACGCCATATCAGGTGCCCCCATCATCATCGGAACCATCCAGTTTGCAAGTCCTACAAAAGACGGCATGATCACACCGAAAATCATAATCAGACCATGGACCGTCACCAATTCATTATAGAAATTGGGATCAAAAAAATGCGCGCCGGGTTGAAACAATTGCAAGCGAATCAGCAATGCCATGCCACCGCCCACAAATAACATCAGCAAACTGAAGAATAAATACAATGTGCCAATATCTTTATGGTTAGTGGTGAATAACCACCGCTTCTAGAAGCCCATTACC
>CAYUYG010000315.1:0-2810 GCA_964449125.1 uncultured Coxiellaceae bacterium
GGGTATGTCGATGCGATTCCCCGCGGTTGGGAGCGGCCTTCCGATCATGCACCTGTGATCGCTGAATTTTCTGTCTAATTTTTTAGCGTAGAATAAATAAAACTAAAACAATTAACACACAAAAAAAGAGTTTCTATGCATATGAAATTACTTGTTAGTGGCCATGATCCTGTTCTGAAACGTCATTTACTGACTAATTTCAAAGAGCAAGAGATTGCTGGCGAATACCTTCCCACTGTCATTGAGAATTTTATCTATTCCACGCAAGGATGTAAGGCTGAAATTTGGGATACATCGGGTATGGAGGATTTTAGTGGGTTGCGACGATTGCATTATCTGCAATCAGATGTTGTGCTATTACCTTATTCTGAAAACAGTTCTACGTCCTTAAAAAAGATCCCGCAATATTATGCAGAGATCAGAAGAGGATGCTCGACTGCGACGATCATCCTGGTAGCAGTCGACCGCAATGTACAAGATATCAGTGACTGGGTTGATGCAGAAGAGGGTTCGAAATTAGCAAAAGAATGGAATGTGCCACTCTTGAAGTGCAATATCAACCATCTGAATGGCATCAATCGTGTGTTTGAGAGTGCGATCGAAATCGGTCTCAAAGCCAAAATAAATCGAGAAGCTAAAGAAGCTGAACGGGACAAAAAGATCCAGCAAGGTTTGCAACTCTGGCAGGGTCAGCTTGAGAAAGCGGTCACCAGTCTTGACAGCCGAGTAGCTTCGTCAACCCCACAACATCGTGGGTCATAGCCTATAATTAATCAGGTAGGGATTTATTTTGATAGGGTGTTTTTAGGCTATCTCCGTTGATTTTTCAGGAAAAATGGTCGGAGTGCGGTTTGAAAAGAGCCTTGCTAAGTCCGCGCTTCTTCGTTATCATGCTGGGCTATTTTATAGGGGTTCGTCGGTCATGAAACCAGATATTCATCCAGTATATAAAGACATTAAAGTTACCTGCAGTTGCGGCAGCGTTTTCACTACGCGCTCAACCATGGACAAAGATCAATTGTCGCTTGAAGTTTGCGCTATGTGCCATCCGTTCTACACAGGCACCCAGAAGATTATGGATACCGCCGGTCGTGTTGATCGTTTCCGTCAAAAATATGGCATGAAAGGCAAAGATTCAGCCGCTACTGACAAGCAAAAATAGTTTCTAAAGCCCCGTTTTGCGGGGCTTTACTCACCGTCCATGTCAGATAAATTGCGCCAAGCTGCTCTTGAATACCACTCTCATCCTCTTCCGGGCAAAACTCGTATTGCGCTAACCAAGCCCATGGAAACGCAATTGGATCTTTCATTGGCGTATACTCCCGGCGTCGCTGAGCCCGTCAAGGCTATTGCTAGCGATCCCCTTGCGGCTTATCAATACACCAACAAAGGTAATTTGGTGGCAGTCATCACCAATGGGACGGCTGTGCTGGGTTTGGGTAATGTAGGCGCCTTGGCTGGTAAACCTGTGATGGAAGGTAAGGCTGCGTTATTTAAACGTTTTGCAGATATTGATGTTTTTGACATCGAAGTAAATTGTGATGATCCCGTTGAGTTAGTTGAAACCATTGTTCGCATTGCCCCTACTTTTGGTGGTATTAATCTGGAAGATATTAAAGCGCCGGAATGCTTTTTTGTGGAAACTGAATTAAAAAAGCGTCTGCAAATACCTGTATTGCATGATGATCAACAGGGGACGGCCATTGTAGTGGCAGCCGGTTTATTGAATGCTTTGGAATGGCAGCAAAAAAATCTTGCTGATGCGCGTATCGTTTGTCTTGGCGCAGGTGCAGCGGGTATTGCTACCGTGCAATTATTATTGAAGCTCGGTGCAGCCAAGAAAAATATTTATTTAGTCGATCGCGAAGGTGTTATTCACACTGGCCGAGTGGGTTTAAATGAACAAAAAAATGAATTTGCTCAGGTAACCGATAAACGTACACTCGCCGACGTCATGCAAGATGCCGATGTCTTTGTTGGTGTCTCAGGCCCTCGATTGTTAGCGCCCGAATTGGTCGCTAGTATGGCGCCGCGTCCTGTTATTTTTGCGCTTTCCAATCCAGTACCGGAAATTATGCCGGAAGAAGTATTGCACGTACGAGAGGATGTTATGCTCGCGACCGGGCGCAGTGATTATCCTAATCAGGTCAATAATGTATTGTGTTTCCCCTATCTTTTTCGCGGCGCCTTAGATGCAGGGGCAGCAACCATTAATGAGGCAATGATCTTAGCTGCTGTTTATGCAATTAAGGAGTTGGCAAAATTACCTGTTCCATCCGATGTATTAACTGCTTATGGTTTAACTGAGTTGGTATTTGGTCCTTCCTATTTTCTTCCTAAACCGACTGACCCGCGGCTTCGCAGCAGGGTGTCGGATGCAGTAGCCAAGGCAGCTATTGAATCAGGGGTTGTCTTCAGATAGTGTTGTTTTTTAGTTTCCTCTAATGAAGGCATTATCATGTTTTTTCGATCCTTTAAAAGGACTTCTCGTCGTTCAAAGAAGGGGAGGATTGTTCGACAGCGGCATCAAGAAATTGCACTAAAACCCAGTCCAGCTGATCTTATCGATGAAGTTTTGCTAACAATTTTTCGTTTTTTAAATTCTAATCATGACATGTTCGCTGTTTCTTTAGTCTGTAAAAACTGGAACCGTGTCGCACAAGACAATCATCTCTGGTTTGATTTTTTTGCACGCGCCAATTTTTATGATGTCACCTATGAGCCGGCTATTGATTATAAGCAGCAGTGTGCTAAGCCTTTAGCGTTTGTTAAATGTGCTATTCCAAAGGTAGACATTTTCAATTTACATT
>CAYUYG010000316.1:0-2807 GCA_964449125.1 uncultured Coxiellaceae bacterium
GCTCACCATTGAACCCAATACTCTGTTCCATCATCGACCACCCATCCTGCCTATCGATGACACGATTTGGGACATGCAACTTGCCGGCCAAGCTTTTCTAAAAGAACAAGGCTTTGCACAATACGAAGTATCTGCGTACGCCCGTAACAACAAAGAGTGTTTACATAATCGTAATTACTGGGAATTTGGGGACTATCTCGGCATTGGTGCAGGTGCGCACAGCAAGATCACTGATCTCAGCTCGCAAACCATTTTGCGTTTCTCACAAATTAAACATCCCCGCGATTATTTAGACGCGGCCAAACGCAAAAATCTTGCCATCAATCCAGTGGCAGAAACCGATATCGCATTTGAATTCATGCTGAATGTATTGCGCCTCACGGAAGGTGTCGACATGCGTTTATTTAATGAACGCACCGGCCTACCACTGCAACAAATTATTCCTCTGTTAGAGCAAGCAAAAAAGCGAGGGCTGCTTACAGACACCACTCGCTTATGCCCAACAGATCTGGGTAAAAAATTTCTAAATGATCTTGTCGCGTTGTTTTTGCCTTATTAATCGTCACACAAAAACTGACCGCAATAACGATCTACAATGTGGTAAGAAAGACCAATTGCCAGGGTAGTGATATTTTTCAGAATACCGCCGACCATAATGCGATTCACTGACACATCGGCGACCCAGCTTTGTGATAAATTATAGCTTGCACCGAAACTGATAGCGGGTGCAAACTTCGATGTGTACTTGGTTTTACCGCAATCAGAATTTAAATCAGGATTTAATGCGCCACCCTGGCTTTGATAAACATACGCAACCCCTGCCTTACCAAAGATATCGAAGTAATTACCAAATGGGATAATACCTTTACCTAAAACTTCAACATCGCGAACCCGCATGCTGGTACTACCGCAAGTCGGCACATCATTTTTTGTCGTAAAATTCACCGAAGGAATATAAGTTATGCCTGTTTCCACCGCCACATACTTATTCATTTGGTAACCGGCAAACACACGGCTTGCAAACTGGTTCGATTTCGGTGTCGCAAGTACGGTGGTGGGTGAGTTCAATACTTGCGCGCGCTGTTCACTGCCATCATTCGTCGCGGGTCCAAACATGAGCCCCATGTACATGCCGGGTCCAACAGCATAGGCATTCATGGCACAAAGGCTTGTTATTATTGTTGTGCCGAGCAGAAATTTTTTTATTGTCCTTTTACGCATTGGTTTTCCTCGATCTCATCAAACTGTTTATTTGTAGACAGGAATCAAACGCTTCTCAGCTTAAGGGAGTCATCGCAGATTGTCTATCTTGAATATTGGTGAAACAACTGTATGCGCCTCTTGACTCCTTTACGAATCATAACGAATTGTTATAGAATTCCAACCCTTTTTTAGTAGAACCGCATTCCCTATCGAGGAATTATCATGAACGCATTCTGTGGGCTAGATTTTGGTACAAGCAATTCAACTATTGGCATATTTCGAGAGCACGCTTGTCAACTCGTTCCGTTAGAAAAAAATAAAGCGACTATGCGCTCCGCCATTTTTTGTGATGCCGAAAACAAGCAATGGGTATTTGGCCAAGAAGGCATCGACGGTTATTTGGAAAGCACGCCCGGTCGCTTGATGATGGCATTAAAATCAGTGCTGGGCTCTTCTTTAATGAAAGATGAAACGCTTATTTTTAATGAATTTATTTCCTATACGAATGTATTGAGCAAATTCATTCGACACATAAAATTACGCGCCGAACAGTTTGCCGGTCATGAGTTAACGCACGCAGTATTAGGTCGTCCTGTGCATTTTCATGATACCGATCCTGCACAAGACCGTGCCGCACAAGCCACCTTGACCGAGATAGCCCACAATGTGGGCTTTAAAGAAGTGACGTTTCAATTTGAGCCAATCGCTGCGGCCTTAACTTACGAAACCACGCTGACGTCCGAACGCTTGGCACTCATCATTGATATGGGCGGCGGCACATCAGATTTTACCGTGATCCGATTGCGGCCGGGTTTAGCAAAACCTGATCGTTCAACGGATGTGTTAGCGAATGCAGGCATCCATATTGCTGGAACGGATTTTGATCATAAATTAAGTTTGCAATCGGTCATGCCATTATTGGGCATGGGAAGCCTCATGCGAGGCTCAAGCAGTGATATCGAAGTACCATCCGCTTATTATTACGACTTGACAACATGGCATACGCTTGCGCATTTATATAATGCAAAAACCATTTCACATGTGCGCGCACTCGCTGCAAAAGCGCACGAAAAAGTATTGCTGGGACGCTTGGTACGCGTATTGCAAGAACGCGCTGGTCATCATATTTTAGATGCGGTAGAAACTTGCAAACAACAACTGAGCGATGTGCTGCAAGCACCCATTGCGCTTAATTTTATTGAAGATGAGCTAGCGGTGCTGGTAACGCGACAACAATTTAATCAAGTTATTCACGACGATTTAGAACGAATCACAACGGCTATTTTACAAACGATCCATACTGCTGACATTAAAGCTGCTGATATTAGTGCGATTTTTTATACCGGTGGTTCCACTAAAATCCCCTTGATTCATGAACGCATTAATCCACTGTTTCCGAATGCGGAAATTGTGCAGGGTGATGCATTTGGAAGTGTTGGCTTGGGATTGACTATCGATGCGCAAAGACGTTACGGGTGACTGCAAAGGGATAACAAAGCAGGCAACTTTTAGCCGCCTGCTTTGACTTAAATGTTACGCTTTATCGCAAAATGCCACGCATACTTTCCGCGTTAAGATTTGGCCACCGCAAGCGGAATAACAAG
>CAYUYG010000317.1:0-2805 GCA_964449125.1 uncultured Coxiellaceae bacterium
GCCAATGGGTTGATATTGAACCTAAGCCTGGCTATGTAGTCGTTAATTTTGCCAATGCGCTTGAATTAATGCTAGGGGGAGCTTGCATCTCTGCATTGCACAGAGTTTTATTGCCGAGGGAAGAGAGAATTTCTATAGGATTGTTCGTGAGTCCAGACATGGGGGTTAAATTAGAAAAACCAATGATTAATTTGATTTCCAATGACGTATTATTCGAAACCTATGCCCAATACCTCGACCAACAATTCAAACAACAATATGAAGAGCCGGTTATTGAGCTTGATCAGCCTCTCAAGCAAGTAGACAGCCATCTCAATAATGAGACTACCAAATTCGCATGTTAATTCCTTGTATAACTAAAAATGTCATCCATTGTTTTTTGAATGTATAAACTTAACTATTCGTCCAGTAAAAAAGCCTTAATGCTTTCCAGAGTTTTAGCAATATTTTTAGTTGAAACAGGAGCAAGAAACAGGGTGTCATCACCCGCCACGGAACCTAATACGCCGCACTCATGACGACTGCGATCTAATAAACGCGCAATAAATGAGGCAGAACCCGGTGTGGTATGAATAATGATTAACGATTCATTCATCGTAATTTCCGTGATTAACTGCGGCAATATCTTCTTTGAGCCTGCAGGGATGGATTCTTCTGACAAGGCATAAATAATTTGCTGATGATCATTAGTCGTTTTCGCTGCGCCCAACTTACGTAATAGCCGGGAAATTTTGGATTGATTAACTAAATAGCCTTTTTGTTCCAACGCTTGTTTGATTTCTTCCTGGGACCCTGCTGAACCTTCTGCCAGAATAGCGCGCAGCGTCTCAATCAATGTTGTTTTAGTAGGTTTTTTTCGTGTTGGCTGTTTAGGTGACATAACCGTCCTTAGGAAATGAGCCAGCTCATTGACAATGCAAGAGCCAGTGTGATTATATATGCAGCTTACATGAATAATTATGCATATAGAATGAATAAGCTTATCATACAAAATCTACATAAATCTTTCCAGCAGCAAACGATTTTAGAAGGCGTGTCGTTTACTGCAAAGCAAGGTGAAGTGGTCGCCTTACTAGGCAGCAGCGGCTCTGGCAAGAGTACGCTATTGCGCTGCATTAATCTATTAACGCGCCCCGACTCCGGCAGCATCCAGGTCAATCAGGAAATGATGCATTTTGGTCCCGGGGTGCCGCTTCTGTCGGAAAAACAAATGAATGGCCTGCGCCAGCGCGTTGGCATGGTGTTTCAGCAATTCAATTTATGGCCGCACATGACGATCATGGAAAATTTAATTGAAGCACCAGTCTATGTCTTAAAACAAAATAAACAAGCCGCAATGGCAGAAGCCAGCGCATTATTGGTAAAAGTCGGACTGGCGGACAAATCAGCTTCCTTTCCTAATCAGTTATCGGGCGGACAACAACAGCGTGTCGCGATTGCACGCGCACTGATGATGAAACCGGAAATTATATTATTTGATGAACCCACTTCTGCCCTGGATCCAGAAACTTCCTGGGAAGTCCTGCAGACGATGCAACAACTCGCCGCAGATGGCATGACCATGATTGTGGCCACCCACGAATTAAATTTTGCGAAGCGCATTGCCAATCAAACCATCTTTCTTGATCGCGGCAAATTAATCGAACAGGGTGAAACCCATGCCTTGTTTACTAACCCACGTTCAGTAAAATTTCAGCGTTTTCTTGAAGTCATGCAACATTAGAGGTCCACTGTGAACACACCAAAACTCATTGCAACAGCAATATTATTTTTTATTACCAATACTGGCATCGCGGCCACCAAAACCATTCGTTTTGGTACTGAAGCTGCTTACCCACCTTTTGAATATGTCGATGCCAGTGGCGCTATAACTGGTTTTGATATTGCAATTGCTAAGGCCGCTTGCCAGCAAATGCACGCAGATTGTACGTTCAGTAATCAAGCCTTCAACAGCTTGCTACCCAGTCTTGCGCTGGGTAAATTTGATGCCTTGATTGCCGCGATGGGCATTACGCCCGAACGTAAACAGCAAGTATTATTTACCGACACTTATTATCAACCCAGTGCGAGTTTCATCGCACCCATCGTTGCTCACCTCACGCCGACAACCCTAAAAAGCAAACAAATTGGTGTGCAAACCGGTTCTGTATTCGAAAAATTTTTAAAAGATAAATATGGCAATACGATTACTGCCAAATCCTATGTGAACACCCAAGAAGCCTTATTAGATTTAAGCGCTGGACGTATTGATATCGTATTAATTGACACACCCATTGCCAATGCATGGCTGCAAAAAGACCAACACCAACAAACTTATCAATTAATTGGCAAGCCATTAATCAATGCTGATTATTTTGGCGCAGGTTATGGTATTGCATTACGCAAAGATGAAACAACACTTGCGCTGGAATTTAATCAGGCAATTACCGCTATCAAAAAAAATGGCGTCTATGCGCAAATAAAAAAACAATACGGCTTATAAAATGACCGGGTTTCTTGCACAAATACTCTGGGGCACGACCACTACTTTA
The DNA here is from genome assembly GCA_964449125.1 of uncultured Coxiellaceae bacterium. GTDB lineage: Bacteria > Pseudomonadota > Gammaproteobacteria > DSM-16500 > DSM-16500 > Aquicella. The sequence goes on from CAYUYG010000317.1 coordinate 2,532, forward strand.
AAAGTCGCCCTACTCGCTTGCATGCTTGGTTTAACGATTGGCATGGTCACTAGTTTGCTCGAATTAATGCAAATTAAATGGCTTTATCGTTTACTGAATGGCTTGCTCTTTATCGTGCGCGGCTTGCCTGAACTTTTTGTACTATTTTTTATCTATTTTGGTTCTATCGCCCTACTAAATTATTTATTTCAACAGTATGTTGACGTCAATCCCTTATTGGCGAGCGTCTTGGCGCTCGGTTTAATTTTTGGTGCGTATGCAGCGCAAACCTTTC
>CAYUYG010000318.1:0-2792 GCA_964449125.1 uncultured Coxiellaceae bacterium
GTTTAAAAAAAGACTAAAAAAAAAAAGAAAAGGACTCCGTCACGTAGTAATCAAAACCAGTGCGCAAGTCAAAAAAAGATAATAAAATCAATCCCTGAGGTTATATATGCTATGCTTATAAGTGAAGTCGATTTTTTAGGGCTGGCACGAATTATGAGCGATACGCGAATTATTGCGGCATCAGCAAAAACGACAATTCATGGCCTTGCAAAGCAAGTTTACGCCTTGGGAGAAGGCTTGCAAAATGCTGCTCCTGAAAAAGCTGGCGTTCCCAATAAATCCGTGCAATATCTATTAGGTGTTGCAGAAAGCCTTGGTAAAATAGCGGAGGAGTGTGACAAGTTTTTATCCTCATCACCTTCCTCACCCAAGCCTTAGGATAATGAAACTTGTATGGCAAATGACAATAAAGATCAAAAAGAATTACTAAAGCTTATCCAGGATGCAATCAAGCAAGATCAGGAATTACGGGAAAAGTTTGAAATCGGCGAAAAATTCCGTTTTATCCGTTATCGTTTGCAGGCTTTGCAATCCAGCCTGGAAGATAGTCTGCGTGCGTTGCAGCAAGAAGAAGATAAGCAAACTAATGTCGTTTCTGAAGATGAAGTATTGGTATATGTTTATTTATATAACGCGCAAGGCGTGATATTACAAACCTGGCAGAAAATGGTTTCGCCTTCCGTTTTTTATGAGTACAGTATTAATCGGCCTATTTATTCCGATAAAGCCAACATTGAGTCTTTCATTCGTTCAAAACCAAACCGTCAGCAACATGCTTACTTAACCATTGCTGTTAAGAAAAGTAATATTCTGCCCAGTGATCATACTCAAGATCCGTTAGGACATCCGCTAATTCGCGTAAAAGAAGGCGGTTTAGTGTTTAATCGCTTGATTGATTTTCATCATAATGGCAATGATTATACGGTTGATGCCAGTGGTGCATTAATCAAAAAGGTCAGTTAGTTTGCCTGTATCTGCTTTCTTCCTGGAAAATCTTTTTCTCGCAATGATGGTTTTTTACTAAAAATTTTTAGCGACCGGATTTAGGTTTCCATTCCTGCTTAATATAATCCGTCAATGGCTCGTCAGATTTAGCGGCGTTTTTAGCATTTTTTTCTGCATTCGCTTTATTTTGCTGGTTGAGCGCATTCCCCATCGTTTGACCGATAGGCGAATTTGCACCTATCCATGTCGCGAATTGTCGGAATACCGCACTTTTAAATCGTTCCTGACTGACGCGTGTGCCTTCAAAGGGTGATGAAAAATCGGTGCCTTTTTGCTGGCGTTCTAGTTTCGATGATTCCGCTTGTTGTGCGCTTTGTTCAATTTGTTGAGCTTGTTGTGTGGCTCGCTCTGTTTGTTTGGCTTCAATAGGTTTACGCGGCGCAGTCAAAAAAGAACTTTTATCAAGTTTACGTCTTTCGTGTTCTTTAGTTTTTTCACGATCCTGCGTTAAGGCAGATTCCACTTTTTCATCCTTCACGCCTTCTTCGCGATATAAATCTTTTATTTTTTCCCGTTCTTTTTCTTTATTGATATCACCTTGAACCTTGGCTTTGGAGTCAACGCGATGCCCAGATGTGCTAGTGGTACTGCCCTCAGAATCTTTGGGGAGCTTAGCTTTTTCCATCGCCGTTTTACGACACGAGGAGCAAATGTTTCCGTAAATAGCGCGCTGACCGCCTAATTCTAAAAAGGCAGAGAGTGGTTTCTGTAAACCGCAAACGGTACAGGATTTAGTAAGTACGGGTTTGTTCATGGCCAAGTCTCGAGGTGGTCTAACTATTTCCCTGTAAATATTGACAGCTTGCTGTTATGAAAGCGAGTTTTTTCAAGGGAATAGGTTTCATGCACATTTTATAATATAGCATATTAGCTCCAACAGCTTGGCAAATGATCAAATAATTTCATTTAAATAGCTATTTGCATTATCTTAATTTGCTGTAAGAAAACATCGACTTGATTGCACATATTATATTCGATATCCTCAGGTGTTTTCATTCCCTGCTTTTAATACAAGGACATATCAGTAAATGAGTAAGGGTTCAACTATGTACAATGTCCCGTCACGTTCGTTTGATGGGAAAGAAGGAACGACCGCTGTGGCCTCATTGCAAAATGAGATTAAACCTAAATTGGAGAATAAGAACATGACAAAAGGACCATCTTTACAAGATCCTTTCTTGAATTCATTGCGCAAAGAAAAAATTCCCGTATCGATTTATCTGGTAAATGGAATTAAGTTACAGGGTATTATCGAATCATTTGATCAGTTTGTCGTTTTATTGAAAAACACGGTCAGTCAGATGGTCTACAAACATGCGATTTCAACCATTGTGCCTGCGCGCAATGTCACGTCACCATTTGAATTTAACAATAATGGTTATAACCATAACGGCAATGGTAACGGTAATAAAAATAATGGCAATCAGACCAAGCCAATCACACACGAATAAGAGAAGTTAGAAATCGAGGAGAGTTGTATTGATAGATCGCCCTAGCGGCGGAGAACGTGTTGTTCTAGTACACATCAATTTTCCTGCAGGTAATATGGAAGAAGACCTTGATGAATTAAAGGAACTTGCTTTATCTGCAGGAGCTGAGATTTCAGGAATTGTCACCGGTACACGACGCACGCCCGAAGCAAAATATTTTGTAGGATCAGGCAAAGCTGAAGTAATTCAAGCTGCTGTGTCAGCCAGTAAAGTACAATTGGTGTTGTTCAATCATGTGTTGAGTCCTGCGCAAGAACGTAATTTAGAACGTTTGCTGCAATGTCGCGTTCTCGAACG
>CAYUYG010000319.1:0-2784 GCA_964449125.1 uncultured Coxiellaceae bacterium
TTTTTCCGCTTAATGGTAAATTGGCACGAGCCTTTACTGCATCCCAATGCACACCGGCTTTAAGCAATTTATGCACGACTGCTTGATTATGTTTTTCACGGAAAAAATGTGCAACATGAGTGGCTACCACTGGCCCAATATCAGGAACTTGCTGTAATTCTTCTTCAGATGCAGCTTCTAAAGCCTCAAGTGTTAGAAAATATTCAGCGAGATTTTTTGCAGTCGCCTCGCCAACTTCACGAATACCCAGCGCATACAAAAATCGCGCAAGCGTGGTCTTTTTACTTTTTTCAATTTCATCCAGTATATTTTGAGCTGATTTATCGCCCATGCGCTCCAAATCTGCCAATTGCACCTGGGTTAAATCAAAAATATCCGCTGCTGATTTAATCAAATCTGTATCGACTAACTGCTCAACCAGACGATCGCCTAAACCTTCAATATTCATTGCGCGTCTTGAGGCGAAATGTCGGATATTTTCCTTACGCTGTGCTGGACAAAATAGCCCCGCGGTACAGCGCGCAACCGCCTCTCCTTCCACTTGTTCAATTTCAGAATGGCAAACTGGACAATCTTTTGGTAGCACAATTTTTTTTGCATTGGCAGGACGTTTGGCAGTGAGCACACTCACTACTTCGGGAATCACATCGCCCGCGCGGCGTACAATAACACTATCTCCCACCCGAATATCCTTGCGCTTGATTTCATCCATATTATGCAAAGTGGCATTGCTTACTGTTACACCACTCACATGCACAGGCTTCAAACGAGCAACCGGTGTTATCGCCCCCGTGCGTCCTACTTGAAATTCAACGGCTTCAATTTCGGTCACGACTTCTTCAGCCGGAAATTTATGCGCAATCGCCCAACGTGGTGCACGCGTTACAAAGCCAAGCTTTTCTTGCTGCGCGATACCATTAACTTTGTAAACCACACCATCAATTTCAAACGGTAATTTTTCACGTTGACGCCCGATCGCTTGGTAATAAGTTTGGCAACCTGCCACCCCTTTCTCAAGCTTCACATACGCGCTGACGCGCAAGCCTAGCTGCGCCAAAAATTGCAACATACCATATTGGGTATCAGGTAGTTGCCTGCCTTCAACCACCCCGATGCCATAAAAAAAGATTTCGAGCGGCCGTGAAGCGGTAATTGAGGAATCAAGCTGTCTTAAGGTACCTGCTGCTGCATTGCGGGGATTAGCAAATAATTTTTCACCTAATTTGGCGGCTCGCGTATTAAGCTGTTCAAACCCTTTTTTTGAAAGCAATACTTCACCACGCACTTCCAGCACGCGCGGAATATCTTGCCCCCTTAAGCTTAAGGGGACGGTTTTAATCGTTTTGACATTCTCTGTTACGTCTTCGCCATTTTCACCATCACCGCGCGTAGCTGCTTGGACTAGTTTACCGTGTTCGTAACGCAGGCTAATCGCCACACCGTCCAATTTCGGTTCGCAGCAATATTCAATTTCAACTGTGGTTTTTAAACGATCGTGAATACGCTGATCAAACGCAATGAGGTCTTCTTCGGTAAAAGCATTTTCAAGCGATAGCATTGGTATTTGATGCTTAACTTGAGAAAATACTTTAAGTGGTGCCGCGCCAACTCGTTGCGTGGGGGAATCAGGTGTAATGAAAGCAGGATACTGTGTTTCAAGCGCTTTCAGCGCTTGAAACAATTGATCGTAGTGTGCATCTGAAACGCTTGGGTCATCTAAAACATAATAACGATAATTATGTTCGTTTAGTTGTTCACGAAGCTTAGCAATCTCCTTTTCCGCATCCTGCTTGCTGACTGGAGAATGAATTTTTGTCATTCTAACTTCCCGCCATACTCACCGCTTTTTCCACATCAACACTGACCAGACGCGAAACACCCGGCTCATTCATGGTGACACCAATCAGGAATTCACCCATTTCGATGGTGATTTTATTGTGACTGATGAATAAGAATTGCGTGCGTTCCGCCATCACTTTGACGAGACGCGTAAAGCGTATGACGTTTGCATCATCAAGCGCTGCATCAACTTCATCGAGCAAACAAAATGGAGCGGGATTAAGATGGAAAATCGAAAAAATAAACGCAATCGCGGTCAAGGATTTCTCACCACCGGATAATAAATTAATCGAGCTATTGCGCTTACCCGGAGGGCAAGCCATCATGGTAACACCCGCTTCAAGCAAGTCCTCGCTATTCAATTCAAGGTAAGCTTTACCGCCGCCAAACACAGTGGGGAATAATTCCTGAAAGCGTTCATTGACCTTATCAAAAGTATCTTTAAAGCGCGCCTTGGTTTCTTTGTCAATTTTAGCAATGGCATCTTCCAGCGTGGCCAAGCCAGATTGTAAATCATCCAGCTGCTTGTCCAAGTATTCTTTGCGTTCTAGACACGTGGCATATTCATCAATCGCGACTAAATTAATCGCGCCGAGACGACTAATACGCTGCGCTACTTGTTCCACCTTACCCTGCCATTCTTCAGGCGTGACATCTTGCGCGAGGTCTTTTAACACATCTTCCAGTGTGTATTCGGTTTCTTTTATCTGTTCAGTCAATGTTTCTGATTTAACTTTCCAACCTTGCCATTCCACACGTAAATTTTCGAGTAAGGTGCGGATCTTATTAATATCGCGCTCAAGCACTTGACGCTTGTCTTCAAGATTACGGAAATCTTGATCCAGCGTTTCCATGCCGACTCGTGCTGAATTTAACTCTCCTTCCACACTCTTGTGTTTATCCAAGGCGCGTTCCAGCGATTGCTTTAAAGTGTCCATGGGGGGC
>CAYUYG010000320.1:0-2740 GCA_964449125.1 uncultured Coxiellaceae bacterium
GCCTTACCCATTCAACTACGGTTGGATGGTTTAAAGTATGTCAGTCCCATTAAGGCTTCAATTTTATCTGTTCTTGAGCCCGTGGTGACGGTATTATTCGGCCTTACATTACTCAATGAAACCATTAGTTCCATGCAGTTATTGGGTATAATGATTGTTTTGTTGGGCGCCATCTTAATTCAATTCGATAGAGCGCCTGCTCACGCACATTGAAAAAAGGATTTACATGACTTTAAATCGTCGCTTTACACCGCTTAGCTTATTAATGCTTAGCATTAATGGGATGGTAGGTTCGGCCTGGCTATTTGCACCGCTTTATGCCGCTAAAATTGCAGGAGCGGGCGCGATTACTGCCTGGGTATTGGGAGGCGCACTGACTGCCTTAATCGCCCTGACGTTTGCAGAATTATCTGTATTATTTCCAGTAGCGGGCGGCACGGCACAAATTCCACAATATAGTCATGGTACGTTTACCAGTTTCGTACTGAGTTGGGTGGCTTGGTTGTCTGCCTTGACGATGGCACCGATTGAAGTACAAGCCATTTTGCAATATGCCTCCACTTATTTCACTTCATTAGTATCGCTTACTCAAGGTGGGACACCTGTGCTAACCGGTCTGGGTTTTTTCTGGGCCACGCTTTTAATGTTAGCTTTTTGCGCGATTAATATAGTGAGCTACAAGGGATTAGTTCGTTTTAATGGCGTCTTGTTCGTATTTAAAGTGACAGTTATTTTATTAGTCATTGCTGCCTTGATACGCACGGATTTTAATCCAACGAATTTCGCGGGATTTAGCGCCAGTACTTCGTCTCTTAGCGGTTGGCAAGCTATTTTAACTGCTGTTGCGACGGGCGGTGTGGCTTTTGCTTTTACCGGTTTTAAACATGGCGTCGAATTGGCAGGTGAAACCAAAAAAATGCAGATTGCCATTCCACTGGCCATTGTGGGCTCTGTATTGATTTGCTTACTACTTTATATCGGATTACAAATTGCATTCATTGGCGCACTCAATCCAGCCGTGTTAGTGCATGGTTGGCACAGTTTGAGTTTTGTCGGTGATGTTGGGCCATTTGCAGGACTTGCTGCAGGTTTGGGGCTTGCCTGGTTAGTTAAACTGCTATACATCGATGCAGTTGTGTCACCTTCAGGTGCAGGTTTAATTTTTGTAACTTCGACGGCTCGCATTTTATATGCCATGAGTCAGATTGGTTATTTACCGCGTTGGCTTTCTTATTTAAACAAACAAAATTTTCCTGTCGCTGCTATTGCGGTAAATTTTATTCTAGGCATGTTTTTATTTCTGCCTTTGCCAGGCTGGCAAGCAATGGTGAGTTTTTTAGTATCGGGCATGGTCATTTCCTATGCGATTGGACCGATCGCGTTATTTTGCATGCGTTTAGAATTACCAAATAAAAAACGCGGTTTTCGTTTGCCGATGGCAACTATTTTATGTCCTATCGCGTTTTATTTTTGTAATTTATTGAGTTATTGGACGGGCTGGGAAACCATTTCCAAGTTGGCCATTGCCATGCTTATCGGTATTGTATTTTTTCTGGGTGCTAGCTTATACGGCCGTATTAGAGTCGCCGCTCTTGGATTGAAATCAGCTACCTGGATATTGCCGTATTTTGCTGGATTAATTGGTATTTCGTATTTTGGGGCATTTGGCGGAAAAAATATTATTCCCTTTGGCTGGGATTTTCTCGTTCTCGGTGTGTTTAGTCTGATTATTTTTTATATGGCAGTCAAAAGTCGAATTGTTTATGTAAATGAAGAAGCATTGACAAGCCAACTGGAAGAAGCACAAGCACCTGTCCCGGTGTCTGTGTGATAGATTACTATCCAACTCTGGACAGAGAGTTGGATAAACATCTTAGAATGTCGGCAATACGCTGATAAAGAGAGTGAGGGTTAGGTTAGAGTATTTTTATATCTTTTTTGTAAATAGGGTCTTTTATTAATCAATTTGTGCAGGGTAGCTCAAGAAGCGACGAGCCTTGAGTGAACTGGTACGTTAGCTGAAAATGTTCGGTAGCACTTAGTCATATCATTACTTATACTAGACCAATAAGGGAAGCCAAGGAGGCTACATTGGACGGTTATACTTTATTTATTATTATGGCGACTGCCATCGTAGTTTTGACTTTAGAGCGTCTTTATCAGGCTCACCATTCCAAATCAGCTCGCAAAATTAAATTAAACAAAAAAAAAGAAACTTACCGGGAAGAAGCTTTTGCAGAAATTATCAAAATTAATCAAGATACCCTCGAATATGGATCCCTGGATCAATTAACAGGGTTACCCGGCCGCCAAATTTTTGATGAAAGAATAAAAAGAATCCATGAGCATAGTAAACAATTTAGTCAAACATTTGCCGTGATGGTTCTAAATATTGATGAGTTTAAAAACATTAATCATCTTTACGGAAACGCTTTTGGTAATAAAATACTTATCCAGTTATCGAACAGACTACGAACTGAATTGAGACAGATTGATACGGTTTCACGGTATGCAGGAGATAACTTTCTTTTTATTCTTCCCGAATTATCAAGTTCAGACGTCTCAATACTAATTGCACAGCGAATTCAAGATAGTGTGCTTCAACCTTTTATTTTTGAAAAGCATAAAAATTTTATCACAGCAAGTATAGGTATTTCGATTTTTACCGGTAAAGAATCCAATCCCCAAAATTTAATCAAACAAGCTGAACAAAAAAAACAAGAGCAAGAAAAACGGGTGC
>CAYUYG010000321.1:0-2733 GCA_964449125.1 uncultured Coxiellaceae bacterium
TTTTATTTTAATTTGCGTGGTCAAAGCGAGCACGGCATAGAAGGTGTCGGCAAAAACTATTATTATCTTCGCAGTCACTGTGCACTTTATCGCACCGATTTATTAAAAAAATATGCGCTGCATTTTGCCGATGGAGATATGGTGGCGGGCAAAAAAATGCATGAAGAATTATTACGCAAAGGTCATGAAATGTTATTTTTGCCATCGGAGGTTTTGATTAAATATTTGGAACACATTAATCACGCAACTACTGTGTTAAATCCGCATTTGAGTAAACGTCAAAAAAGCGTGGACAAAGGCTTGCGTCGCATTGAAAAAAGCCTTGCGCGCATGCAGGCAAACGCCATCTTGCAAGATGTGAGTTTGGATAGTTAGTCCGGCTTTACGGTTTATAAATATATTGCACACCGTGATAGATAAGTTGTAAACCAATGCACAGATTAATAAAGGCTGCCATGCGCATAATGACCCGGGTGCCAGCTGTACCTAATTTACGGGTAATGGCATGGGCATAACGATAACAAAAAAAGATACTCACCCCGATTAACAGAATACCAATACAATTGCCGATCTCGCTTAAGATTGTTGATTCCCAATCAGTACCAATACTGTGTGCGCCTAAGGCTATTGCAACAGCTATGCAACCAGGGCCTGCCGTGACGGGCATCGTTAATGGGTAAAAAGCCATTTCGTCTATTTTTTTATCAGAATCGACTGATGCAGCCGTGTTATTCGTCGTGCCATCAGGTTGATTAAGCATCTGCCAGCCAATGTAGGCCAAGACCATACCGCCCCCAATGAGAACAATGGGAATGGTAATACCAAATAACCGTAAGATGCCTGATCCGGCAATCAACACAATGCCCAATAGGGCGGCAGCATAAATAGCGATTTTTAAGGCCAGTTTATTGATAGCTGGGGTGGAAGATCCATCGACCAATGCGAGAAAAATAAAGGAGGAACCAATGGGGTTCACAACAGGAAATAGTGCCGCAAAGGCAAAGGGAATGGCTTGAATGAGTTCTAACATGATAACCTCCCTGAAGATCAGTTTTTATCATTAAACGTGGGTTTGCTAGGGAATGCAATATTCGTCACAATAGGTAGGATTATTTTTTAGTCATGGAGGATGTAATGAATTTATTTAAACGGATGAGTGCTGAATTAATTGGCACGTTTTGGCTTGTGCTGGGAGGGTGCGGCAGTGCTGTGCTGGCTGCTAACTTTCATGGTGCTGGGATTGGTTTACTAGGGGTTGCTTTTGCATTTGGTTTGACCTTAGTCACAATGGTTTTTATTTTTGGTCAAATCTCAGGCGGCCATTTTAACCCGGCTGTGTCCTTGGGTTTGTTAGTAGGCGGTCGTTTTAACGCGATCGATTTTATTCCTTACGTCATTGCGCAAGTAATTGGAGCCGTCATTGCAGCAGCGGTGCTTTATTACATTGCGAGTGGTCATCCCGGTTTCGATATTGCCAATGGGCTTGCGAATAATGGTTACGGCGAGCATTCACCGGGCCAATATACTATGGCAGCAGGTTTTGTCACCGAAGTCATTATGACCTTTATGTTTCTCCTGATTATTCTGGGTGCAACCGATAAACGTGCTACTAAAGGTTTCGCCGCTTTAACCATTGGTTTAGGTTTGACGCTCATTCACCTTATCAGTATTCCAGTCACCAATACCTCCGTGAACCCGGCCAGAAGTACCGGGCCCGCTTTAATCACGGGTGGATGGGCGTTGGATCAATTGTGGTTTTTCTGGGTTGCACCGTTTGTTGGTGCCATCATTGCAGGTATTGTCTATCGCTTTTTTGCGGATAAGTAATGCAAGATCCCGCGGCGCAATGCCGCGGGATGCTTAATTTAACAAGTCAGACCATATCGTTTAGAGAGGCTAGCCTCTAATTTTTCTTGTTCATGATAAATCAATGTTGCTCGTTGTTGTTTGTCTGTCACATTAAGAATAGACGCAGACCTAGTAGAGGAGCCCAAACCACGAAAACGTCTTGATTCAAGAAATTCTCTGGCTCCTTCAGTTGGTGCTTCCTCACCTTCGTTGATTACTTCAAGCAAACGATTTTTACCTAATTTCATAATGGTCGACCAAAAACTGCAGGTATTATCACCGCCCCATTTGTGAACCCAACTGGTGCCACCCGTGCTTGGTTGGAACATGAAAGCTCGCGCTTCATTGGAACATACCATTAATTGATTTAATAAAAGCATCATTTCATTTTGGGCGCTGGCGTTGCTAAAATGTTTATTGATGAAGTGAAGTGCCAGTATTTGTTTAGCTTGTTCAGGCAGTGTTTTGTCGATTGCAATTGTTTGAATTGTTGTCGCTAAATCGGTTTCATACTGGGCAATTTTAATTCCAGCTTTATTGTTTAGTAGCAGAGAGCGTGCCAGTGAATATTGTTGTTGACGTAAACAGGCTAAATAGTATTTACCTCGATCCTCAGTACTTAAAACTTTTTTGCTATTTTCTAGTAATATCTGTGCTGCTTTAAGATCATTGTTTTGTATTGCCAGATCCAGCGGCGTGATAGCTTGGCCTGTTTTAGGAGTCAATTTTAAGTTGAGATCCCCTCCGTGTTCACAGATCAATTTTACGACACTGTAATATTTTAATTCCACTGCTGTATGCAGTGCTGTGTAACCTGTGTTAGTCCAGTGCCAAGTGTAGGGGGTGAAGTGAATGCCCGTATTAAAAAGTTTTGATACATAATAT
>CAYUYG010000322.1:0-2712 GCA_964449125.1 uncultured Coxiellaceae bacterium
TGCGGTCGTGGGTGGCTATGTAAGAGATACACTACTCCGCCAACCCTCTAAAGATATTGATTTAACATCTGCTTATATGTATGGAGAAAATACATTTTATTTAGATTCCCCAGAAGGACCGGTAGAAGTTAAATTTAAGTTCCCAATAACAACAGATCAAGCGTCAATCTTAGTTTACGAAATCCTGGCACTTGGCGCAGAGATGGCGTGCAGTTCTTTATTAAAACAGTCTTTTGATAAGGCTGCTGCTTATAATCCTCACTTCATGCAGGAAATATTTGCAGATATACATCGTCATCAACACCTTTTAAGTAATATTTATCTTCCAGATGCGCGCACACGTGATACGTCGATCAATGCCTTATATGCTGTTCCGCTTAGAACAAATGAGGGCTATGTTGTCCATTGGGATGGGAAAAATGCTTATTTAGAATGTTGTGTCCTTGATCCCCTGGGCTGTGGCTTAGATGATTTAGGTATATATAAGGCAGATAAACCGACCACCTTGCGCTTTGTGAATGGCTTGCAAGAAGATGGTGAAAGAGATTTTTTAATTCCGTTACGCGTTTCTTCTCTCAAGTTAAAACTAGTAAATACTGCAGCTTCAAGTAGACCTATTATTACTACTTATGCTGCACAAGATTTTCAAGATTTAGCGTCAACATTCCAAGCTATTGACAATGATGTCACTAAGTCACGCATTTATTATCGTTTATATCAATATTTTGTTAATGGTAATGCTGAACAAGAATTTGATGAGCTAAATAATAATGGGTTAATCGATATCATCTTTCCTAATATCGACGCAGAACAGAAAGCTAAACTTAAACTGAAGTTAAAAGAACTGGATTACTATTACGTTAATCCCACCGTATCTTGTGGAAAATTATTTGAAATTTCAGCCATTTTTTCATGTTTCTTAGCTGCTCGTTATTTAAGTTTACCCCCGGTAGTGCAAACGGTGCAGATGCTGGATCACCTAATGGACGAATCGAAATTTAATTTGCGTCTTAAAGAAAACATTGATAAGTGGCATGCACGCAGTATTGTAGAAGCTGGTTATTTGCATTCCGCTTCAGTGGCGGAGCAGATAATGCCGCCACTGACGGCACATGGACAGCAACCAGCGCCTCAAGCTACTGGGCAGCTTGAACCTACGCCAAGTGTGTCAACATCACGCGATGCTTTGTTCGCAACACCTAATAGAATTACCAACATTCATTCTGAGCCTAGCGTACAAGTTAGCCCCAGAAGTAGTTCCAATTAAAAATGCGAGTATCCAGTGCAGTAATGGTGACTGCTGCACTGGATATCGGCTCTTTATAATGGGTTATTAAGCTCGCAAATTAGCTCGGCCATCATTAAAGCTGTCGCCGCGGCTTCTTTGCCTTTATGACCTTCTTTACCCCCAACTCGCTCCAGTGCTTGTTCGACGGTTTCAGTGGTCAGCACCCCAAAGATAATTGGAAGGCTAAAATCCAGCATCACACGTTGGCAGCCTTGACTGACTTGTTCACACACATAATCGTAATGATTGGTTTCCCCGCGAATCACCGCACTCAGACAAATAATTGCCTGATAGTGACCACTGCGCGCCAATAATTGAGCTGCAAGCGGAATTTCGACGGCGCCCGGCACGGTAACGACCTTCACCCTTTCTTTATTGATACCCGCCGTTTGCAAATGAGCAAGTGCGCCTTCCAATAATTTATCGGTAATTTCGTTATTAAAATAACTGACAACAATAGCAAATTTATTCATTTCAAGAAGTCCTTGGCAGCTTAGTAAGATCTAAATTAATCGCGTGACGAAGTTTTTCTTTTTTGGTGCGCAGGTAATGCCGATTATGTAAATTATCAAACGCGGGCATGATTTCACGTTCAATGTTGACGATGCCGTATAGCTTTAATTCATCCATTTTGACTGGGTTATTGGTTAATAACCGTATGTTTGTAATATTTGCATTCCGCAAAATATTGGCGGCAAGATAGTATTGTCTACCATCAATGGGTAAACCGAGTAATTGATTTGCTTCAACGGTGTCATATCCTCGGTCTTGTAAAGTGTACGCTTTAATTTTATTTAATAAGCCAATACCGCGGCCTTCTTGAGTTAAATAAATCAGCATACCGCCTTCGTCTGCAATACGTTGTAATGCATGATGCAATTGTTGATGACAGTCGCAGCGTTTTGAAGCAAACAAATCACCAGTCGAGCAAGAGGAATGAATTCTTACCAAGACGGGTTGGTTAGAATCAACCGGTTTTTTAAAAAGGACGGTGTGTTCAGTCTGATTAATTTTTTCCTTGAACACGGTCATTTCAAATAAGCCGTATTGTTTAAGCGGCAATTTTGCAGCAGCAGATTCGGTAATTAAATTTTCGGTGGATAAACGATACTGGACAAGTTCCGCAATAGATAACATGGGGATATCATGTTGTTTAGCAAACTGTGTCAATTGATCTCCACGAGCCATGGTGCCATCGGTATTCATCACTTCACATAAAATAGCGGCGGGTTTAAAGCCTGCCAATTTAGCCAAATCCAACGCGCCTTCTGTATGGCCACGACGCCCAAGCACGCCCAATGGATTGGCTTGAAGCGGGAACAAATGTCCTGGTTTGACGAGGTCAGCAAAAGTGGTTGCTTCATCCATCAAACAGCGAACTGTTGTTACCCGATCAGCTGCGGACACGCCTGTGGTTATACCAT
>CAYUYG010000323.1:0-2703 GCA_964449125.1 uncultured Coxiellaceae bacterium
GTTAAGGCATGTTTGGATGCAGGTTGTGATCGCAAAGACAATTAAGATATACAATTCTGGAAAGATTGCATGAAACCGCTGGTTATGGGTAAGAAAGTAGAAAACGTTACCGTTGATCCAGCTGTTGTTAAAGCATGCCGCGCTGATAAAATCAAAAAAATGAAGAAAGAGTTAAAAGAGATGGAAAGCGTCAAATAAGCTATCCCCCTCTTTAAAAAAGAGATGCATGATGCATCTCTTTTTTTTTATTAATGTACGCAGCTTTGGTTGAATTGATCGGCAAAATCGTTAATATCCGCCTGATTTAATACTTTTTTATGTTTACTACTAAAAGTAGTTAAGAGATTGTTGAAGCAGCTTGCATATTTTCCTTGGTCAGGCATTTCTGTCGGCTGCATTGTATTCAGGCTGATGTGGGTCAACTGTGGATCAGGATCGGTCGCTTTGATGGTGTAGAAGGCTTTGGCAACACAGCAAACCGCGCAAGCCGCTAAATCATCATAGGCTTTTATGGCAGGTGATTTTTTATCGGCAGATTGGATGAGGTCGTAGGCGGTGAGATTCACACTAAATGTCAGCGCATGATTTTTTACACTCACATTTTCTATTCCACCATTACATCGATCGCCACTGTCAATGATATCTTTAACAATAAGCGTATCAGGATGATTTCTTTCCACCAATTTAATGGAGGTAAAATCACCGGTGCCGCCCCCATTATTTAAGGTGTACACCCAGTATTGTTTATCACTTGCTACAAAAAATTGGTAATAACTCGCGCCTTCTAAGGCATCAGATACCTCTGAATTTTTCCAATTGAAGCCAATGAAACCTTTTTTGGCGAGGTAAGAATTTTTTCCAGTAATTTGATATTTCATTTGCTTAGCGCCGCAGTGCTGCAAATAAATCATTTTTTGTTCGCTTTCATTAATATCGAAACAGAGACTATCAATAGGTTTGCCATTAAACTTCATATCGTTCGGCTGATGAGCGGCATCCGCCGAGTTAAACCCAAAGAGTTGGCTGGCTAATATCACTACAATGTATTTTTTCATGCTTGTCCTTTTAACATTTTCATCGGCTGGGGCCGGCGGAATGCCTTGTTCAATAAATTACTTGGATCACGTTACGTTTAATACAGCGAACTGATGCACATTATCCCCATAATAAACGGTTAAGTAATCTGTAATTTTAGAATCTTAATTGCCAATGTAATGACCTTAGGTAAGGGAAGTAAACATGCTAGCACCCTTGCGCTGGATAGATGGATGGTAATTATCATAACAGCGTAGGTGTGACGGCCTCGGAGAAAAAAGACACTGGGTCCTTCTGTTTTAAATTATTGATTAATAAATAAATAGCTGATGCCCAAATATTTCAACCTTTATTACTCGAAAAGTAAGGATTGATAAGTGAAAGATATTTTTGCTATTCAGTAGGTATTTTTTCTCTATAATCGTTAAAAATTATGTATAATATGACCAGTTGTTGAAAAAATACACAAATATATCTATCTAAAAATATGACGAGACGGCGGGCAATTTTATGATGAATTCAAGAGCAGAAGTGGTGGATTTCGAAAAAAAATATGAAGATATGGACGCGTATTGGATTTCACACCCTGAATTTGAAGATAATCCTGAAGATGAAAATTTGAAAAGATTTGCAGAAGAACTTGCCAATTGGTACAGCAGCCTTTCTACTACAGAAAAAAGACAACTTACGCAGAGCAAGCATGCAGGCAAATTGCTGCAATTAATGACAAAAATATTATTTTGTTCGCAAGATGAAGGAAAGCCAAAATATATAAATTTAGTTAATGAAATACGTAGGCAATATGAACATGATGTTCGTGCTGTCATTAAGCGACTTTTAAAATATGCGCGAAATAGAAAACCAAAACAGCCCATTGATGTAGATCTAGAAAATGATTTCGTCGTGTTAAGAGAATGGGGTGCCTTAAATCAAGGTTATATGCAAGCTGAAGAAAGCGGTTTAAATAATCTGTATCAAGAATTTAATAAGGCTTTAAATAAAGCGCAATATGGTCGCGAAGAAAAACCAGAAAGTAATAAATATAAAAATAGATTGAGTTTAGCCTTGAAGAAGGTGAATGAAGGTATTGCACACCCTTGCTTAGAAACTGAATGGAAAGACACACTTAGCTGGTATTGTATTTTTATTTCTGAAATTCTTTTGGGCGATGAAGCGTATGAATTGCCTGGCAAATTGGCACATGCATTAATGCTTCATGTGGATTTATTGAGAAATAATAATCGAAAGGAAGAGGCTGAATTCTTACAAAAAAAAGTAGAATGGATTATTCATCGCGACAACACGATGCCTGGGCTTTTGGAAAAAGGTGTTGGGCGTGAGCATTTGCATAAAGCGTACGTGGCTCTTGGGCAAGCATATCAACGTTTAGCAACTGATACGAAGTTACCATCACAACAGAGATCGACAGCACAAAGTACAGCTGCTCAACATTACTTCAATTCTGTGCGCACAGCTTCTAACGTGGAAACATTCAATCATTTTCAGGCAATTCATTCGAGTCGTGGAAATTTACCTCTCGGAGGAATATGTAATGCATTCACAAGCGAGGCAATTTTATTTTATAGTCGACGTCAACCTCATGAGCATAAAACTTATATTCAAAAGCTAAAAAATCCATACCCCCTATGGTTTCTTTACCCTTAAAAA
>CAYUYG010000324.1:0-2694 GCA_964449125.1 uncultured Coxiellaceae bacterium
GGACCATCGCCACGATGGCGAATGCGGCCAGTAAAAAGATAAGTAACGGTAGCAAGGTTGATGTGTGGATGTGGACGAACATCAATTCCGTTGCCGGGTGCAAATTGTGCGGGACCAATATGATCAAAAAAAATAAAGGGACCAATCATGCGATGTTTTGCATACGGGAGAATACGCCGCACACTGAAACCACCTAAATCACGTTCGCGCGCAGTAAACCATTCCAGTTCATCCATGAATACTTCCTTGAAAAAAGGCAGCCGAAGCTGCCTTATTGTTATTATTTTTTCTTAATCAGACCTTTTTGAGAAAGATAGTAAGATTGCACAGTTTGGGTATTGAATTGCGTATCGCCAAATGGTTTGGCGCAAAGTAATACTGCGTTTAAGGTCATATCATTTGCAAAACAATTTCCATCTTGATCACAGGAAAACAATAATTGTTTTGGCATGGGTTTAAACGCTGTTTTTTCGAGACAATCTTTAGGAAAATAATAAGGTGCGTTAATCGTTCCTGCATGAGCAGAGAGGGTTGTAAAAATAAGGGTTGCGAAAGTAAGCTGCAATAATTTGCACATAATAGTTTGTCCTGCCAGTTGAATGTCAAAAAAACCATTATAGAGAGATTATTGGCCTTGTCTATGTAGAAACATGTGTTTTTCTTTTGACCGGTTCGGTTTTAAAAAACAGAAAAAAACAGATACTTAAAGCCAGTTTTCTTGCATTTTGAATTTTGCAGTTACAATTAGGTTATAGGGAAAAAAATAACAAAGGAGTGGTATCATGCGCAGCATTCGTCTATGGCGGATATTTCTTTTCTTCGGTATTTTTCCAGCTTCTTTTCTGTTAGGTGGTTGTGCATCCACTGGTCGCACGCAAATGGCCGGTATGCCGCACGGGTATGTCAATTATGCTAATTACAACGAAGATGATTATAAGGCGCGTTTGCCGCAACAAATTTCGATGGGTAAAGAAAAAGTTGTCATTGTTGATCCTAATAAAAATGCATGGGGTGCTTACGATGCGCAAGGCCAATTAGTTCGTGCGGGTATTGCGACCGCTGGTGGAGATAAGTGTGATGATGAAGATCGTTCTTGTCGTACAGGGGTGGGCACACATCGTATTTATTCTTCGCAAGGTGAAGAGTGTTATTCCAAAATTTATCCACGTCCAAATGGCGGTGGTTTAATGCCTTATTGCATGTTCTTTAATAATGGCGAAGCATTACACGGTTCACCGGATGATATTGTAGTCGAAAATAATATCAGTCACGGTTGCGTGCGTATGCGTATTCAAGATGCTGAATGGATGTATACACAATTCGCGCACATAGGTACGAAGGTGGTTGTGTTACCTTACGACCATCCGAATGCAACCTAAAGCAAAGGTTGTTGCGCGCTACGTTTCCTGTCATCTCCGATTAATACTCAGGGATGGCAGGAACGTTTTTATATAGTTTACCCAGCTTAAAATACGAGACTTAGCTGGCTTCGCAAGTAACTCATGGCTTGATCTCTCGGGACTAAATCAAGATAAAATGCGGTTGAGGTACGGCTTCTATTGTAGGCAGTGCTGTACACATTCATAAAATAGTATTCACCATTTTTAACCAGAATAGCTTTTTCCAGCGGCCTGGTAATAGATGACACATCGAATTTAACCGTATGGGTACCAGGGGTTAAATACACAACTCGTACTTTCCCGCCTTCCACATCTCCTTGTTTATTGCCGTCGATGTATAAATCATAGGATTGAGTTGGATATAAAGTGGAGCTATATAAAATCAAGGTACCTCGATTGGGTTCTTTTGGCGGTAATTGTTGCATATTCGGGGCCGCACAGGACAATAAACCCAAGGCGCTGATCATTAATATTAATAAATAACCTATTTTTTGCATTTTAATTTTCCCTATAGTTTGCATTTTGATGTATCAACACCGACTACTTTCATGGCAGAAACGATGGTTTTAGTATCGTATCCGTAATCATGGGTTGCTGCTATCACACCGCACGCCGCATTGCTAAACGTTGTGTTAGGTGTCCAATAATCCATGTTAGCTTTGGTCATTACTTCAAATGCTTTTTTAGTATTCCATTGCGCAGCGATCAAGGTAAATGCTTTGTTAAAAATACCGCTGCTGTAATGTACATTCAAATCCTTATGAAAATCTTTCATGTTATCAATCGAGCAATCATTACCAGGTTTACGCTTGCCGCAATCATTGGTCGGTTGGTCCATCCAGCGCAGTAAACGACCGCCAGGCTTCAACACCTCAGGATCAATTTCCCAATTATTACTGCCTTTGACGTAGTACTCAATCGCCTTGTCAGCCATATCAGAAAATGATTCGTTTAAACCGCCGGACTGATTTTGATAAACGAGATCAGAATGCTGCTCAGTAAAACCGTGACTCATTTCATGCGCAACGATGCTGGGAGCGGTAATGGGATAAGATTCGTCATCGCCGTCACCAAACACCATGACACCTTGATTATAATATGCATTTTGACCTTCATCTTCATCATGCACTTTCATGGTCACTTGCATGGGCCTGCCATTTTCTACCAGCATATCGATATTAAACCAGGCTTTATACATTTGCCGCACAATGCTATCGCTGTAAAGCGCGTCAGTATTAGGAGAGTAGCCACCATTATATTGATCATTGGTGGTATTCCAGTAAATATTATTATG
>CAYUYG010000325.1:0-2688 GCA_964449125.1 uncultured Coxiellaceae bacterium
GTTTGTCAGTAATCATATGACGTGTGCGCAGCAAATGCTGGTGTTGCAAATTATTAAGAATAGTTTGCATGGCTCACTTTAGCGTGCATACCGAGTTTAGTTAAAAATTGATAATCTTGTTCTTCTGCTGGATTAGCCGCAGTTAATAGGGTATCACCAAGCCACATAGAATTTGCGCCAGCAAAAAAACACCAGGCTTGCATTTCTTCAGACATACTAATGCGTCCTGCAGACAAGCGTATCATGGCGGAAGGTAGTAGGATGCGGGCCACGGCGATAGTACGAATAAATTCAAAATTGTCGAGTGTGCCAGTTTTGCCCAATGGTGTGCCCTCAAAAGGAATGAGACGATTGATTGGGACGCTTTTGGGCGGCGCGGGCAAGTTGGTCAGTTGCAATAGTAGTGCAATTCGATCTTGACGTGATTCTCCCATTCCAATAATGCCACCACAACACATATTGATGCCGGCTTCGTGCACTCGCGCCAGTGTGTCCAGGCGGTCTTGATACGTACGGGTGGTAATGATTTCGGAATAATATTCAGCAGACGTATCAAGGTTGTGATTGTAAAAATCAAGTCCGGCTTCTTTTAAATCCTGCGCTTGTTGTGGGTTTAACATACCGAGTGTCATGCAGGTTTCAAGGCCTATGTCTTTGACAGCGCGAACCATTTCCAGTACGGCTGCGAATTGTTTGGTGGGAGGGTTGCGCCAGGCAGCGCCCATACAAAAGCGAGTTGCACCCTGATCTTTGGCACGTTTAGCGGCGGCGATAATACTATTAATATCGAGTAATTTTTCTTTTTTCACACCCGTTTGATAGTGAGCGCTTTGCGGACAATACGCGCAGTCTTCAGGGCAGGATCCAGTTTTAATGCTAAGTAGTGTGCATAATTCCATTTCGCGCGGATCAAAATGCTTTTTGTAAACACAGTGCGCTGTAAACATGAGTTCGCTAAAAGATTGTTCGTACAGAGCCTTGACCTTATTTTCATTCCAGTGCGACGCAGTCATACTTTTTTCCATTTGGTTGTTAGGTGGAAAAATATATGCTAGCTTTCACATTCAGTCAACCATCAAAAAATAATAGGTTTACTAAATGAACGCGCGCAGTCAATATTCAAAGCCCATCTGGCATCCTTGCTCACAAATGAAAGATTATGAAGTTTTTCCTCCTGTTGAAGTTGTTGGTGCGCAAGGAAGTTATATCCATTTGCGGGATGGCAGAAAAATAATTGATGCCATTTCAAGCTGGTGGTGTAAGTCATTGGGGCATCAACATCCACGTCTTAAGCAGGCTATGTTGCGTCAATCTAATCAATTTGAACATGTTATTTTTGCCAATACGACTTATGCCGTTATCGAAGACTTATCGGAGCAATTGGCTACGTTATCGCCTTCTTTGAATAAAGTGTTTTATGCCGGAGATGGTTCGTGTGCCGTGGAAATTGCGATGAAAATGAGTGTGCACGCGCGGCAAATCGAGGGGCGACCTGAGCGTAACGTATTTGTCGCATTAGAAAATGCTTACCACGGCGAAACCATGGGCGCACTTTCCGTCAGTGATCTGGGTTTGTATCGTGAACCCTATCGGTCGCTCTGTTTTCCTGTGACGTTTTTACAGGACTTGCCGTATGTGAATACGCAAAATGATCCTTTATGGCAAGATTGTGCGGTGTATTGGCAAGGTGTTGAGGCGCAGTTGGAAGTTATTGCCGATCAAGTGACGGCTGTTATCATTGAGCCCATTGTGCAGGGCGCAGCTGGAATGAAAATCTATAGTCAAGATTTTCTGCGGCGATTGCGCGCATGGACTGCCAAAAATGGCATTCATTTGATTGCGGATGAAATCATGACGGGGATTGGGCGTACTGGGAAAATGCTGGCTTGCCAGCATGCTGACATAGAGCCGGATTTTATTTGTCTATCAAAAGGATTGACTAGCGGTTGGCTGCCATTCAGCGCGGTGCTCACGCAACAATCTGTTTACGATCTGTTTTATGCGGACTATGCGCAAGGCAAATCATTTTTGCATTCGCATACCTATTCAGGCAATGCCTTGGGCGCAGCGCTTGCATTGGAAACATTGACGATTATGAAGGAAGAAAATATTTGCGCGCATGCCCAAGGTTTAGGGCAATGGATGGTTGCAGCGATGCACGATATCGCCCGACAAACTGGCAAGATACATCATGTGCGACAGATTGGTGCATTAGTAGCAGCAGATTTGGTCCTTAAAAAAGAGAGCGTGCGCCCGGGTTTTGCATTGTTTCAGCAGGCTGTGCAACAAGGTGCATGGTTACGTCCACTCGGTAATACTATTTATTGGTTGCCACCTTTGAATACCGACGTTGCAGTGCTCGAGCAATTAAAAGTAATTACACAAAAAATATTAATGGAAGCGAGATTCTTATGAGGAATTATTTTTCATAATTTATGAAATTGAAAAAATATTATCGGAAATATTTTACGTGTTTTTCACTAATAATAAATTAAACAAAAACGCTGGCTATCTCTTTTTGTAATGATTAAACTTACGGACTTTAAAACTTATCCTAAAAACAATAAAAGTCGAGTAAGGATACAGACGTAATGACTGAAATAGATCTTAAGCGGCGTTGTTTTATGCGTCGTGCAAGAACAGTCGTAGGCGGCATTGGGTTAGCAGCAGCTTCTGTCCCATTTTTTC
>CAYUYG010000326.1:0-2682 GCA_964449125.1 uncultured Coxiellaceae bacterium
TACGATTATAGGCCCCGTATACGAAAGATTTGGAAGGATTATGTGCGGCGCCAGGACAGTCACCATGCTGAGCATAATGAAAATTATCTGGTTTAAATGGCAGTGCCATATGCGAAAGACTATCAATGTTCAGGGCAGAGTACACAGAATTACGCAATAGCACGCGCGGATCATTTTGAGTTGCCTCAGGGTCTATTGTGTAAAGAAGCAGACGATTTTTTGGATTGGAGAGCGCTGTAAAAAAACGGATAGCGGCCTGACCAGACACGGTTTCATCTTCCGTACTGAGGGACATGAAAACAGGGCAATTTACAGGATGTTTTTTTTGTGCCTGTTCAATTGCATCAATTAAATTAGATAATTGAAAAACTGGATTGAATGGTAAGGAATGATATTTCGTGTAATCGGTTTCTTTTTCGCGTGTAATCCATTTTTTTCGGGTATATAGCCAGCGAGTTAAATATTGCCAGTGTATTAGAGCATCCACGGGTGCCTTAATTCGAATTGCAGGGGCAAGTAACACAATGCCCTTAATTTGACTATCTTGTAAGACGTGATGAAGGGCGAGCGCGGCACCTGTCGAAAAACCAACTAAAATAATCTCGTCTGCTTTTTCGCGCAGTTTGGTGATACCGTAACGCACCGTCTGTATCCAGTCATGATCCGTGACATGCAGCAGGTCACTGGGTTTTGTGCCGTGACCGGGCAATAAAATTGAGCGGCAAAAAACTCCTTCCGCTTGTAATTTTTCTCCTAAGTCCCGAAGCGAGAAGGGGCAATCAAATAAACCATGTATCAGTAAGGCGCCACGACGATAACGGCCAGACTGTTGCGAGACGTCGGGTCGTAATTCAAAAGGGGCATTCGCATCAATAATGCGTTTGACCATTTCGGGCGTTCCCGTGAGATCTTGGCGTCGGTTGGTAATCAGGTCTCGACAGGCATCAAGGTAATGTTCAAACGACGTATGAGTGTCTGGAATAAAAAAAGTTTGCCCAGTTGGCTTATCTTCTATTGACGAGGACAGTGTGTTGCGAGCCATAATATCCAAACTTCTAACTAATCAGTCATTAAACTTATCATGAAAAATTCTATTAATAAAATCATAATGCTATTTTTTAGCTTACCAGGATGGGCGTTTGCTGCGAATACGGGCGGTTTGGGCGGCGTGGCCGATAATCTGATGGAGCCAGTCGGGCTCATGTCGGATTTTATCGGTAGCGGCTGTTTGCTTATCGGTGCATCCTTTTTATTTGCCAGTTTGATTAAGTATTTCGAGCATCGTCGAAGTCCTTTAATGGTTCCAATCAGTACGGTGGTCTTTTTATTGATTGCCGGCATTATCCTTATTGGATTGCCTTTTTTATATTTAGTGACAGGCTACGGCGTACCTTTCACGTTGTTCTCATTTAGCAAAGGCTGATATGAAAAAAAATCTGGTTCTCTTATTCAGTGTCTTTGTGCTGGCTGCCTGTGCTAAAGAAAATGAATTTTCTTATTTGATCCAACATCCCGATGAATTAAGACAGGCAGTTGCTCAGTGTCAAAATAAAATTGAATCCGATGCAAGATGCAATCGAATCATGTCCATCGCCGAACGTTTTGATGCAACGGTAAATAAAGAACTTCAAAACCGAGAAGCCTTGGGTGAATATGTCATGGAAACGCAATCAGCTTGCCTGGCTGCGCGCCTTGAGTGGCAGAAAGCCCAAGAAAGACTGGCTGCATTAAAAACCCAATCGGCTTCTTCTTCTGAAATGGGTATGGCACAAAAGGATGTCGTTACTAAAAAACAGATTTACGACGATAAGCATGAAGAAATATTGATTGTGTATGCGGTCATTGGTAGCAATAGTCCGGAATGATATTTTCTTTGGTTATTTCAACACCCCATCCGTCTTTGCGTGACACCTTCCGCTGAAAGGGGAAGTAGCCGCCGGCTTTGCGAGGCCGCTTGCGGCCGAAGCAATCAAGAAACGAGGTAGGTTAAGCCCGATGATAAGGATGATTGGTTAAAATACTATAAGCGCGATAAATTTGTTCAGCGACAATTAGACGAACTAAAAAATGTGGAAAAGTCAGGGGTGAGAGTGACCAGCTCTGTTCTGCTTTTTGTAGGCAGGCAGGGGCAAGACCATCGGGACCACCGACCAATAAATCAATATTTCGTCCATCCCGTTGCCATTGCGCTAACTGGTCTGCTAATTGTTCAGTCGTTAACAATTTTCCTTTTACATCGAGTGCCACCACGCGATTGCCAGGTTTAATGGCGGCAAGCATTTTTTCGCCTTCACGATCAGTCAGCCTGGCAATATCACTATTTGCTGTGCGTTTTTCAGCAGCAATCTCAACTAATTCAAGTGAGCAAGTTGGTGGCAAACGTTTCGCATAATCCGTGTAACCTTCCATAAGCCACGAAGGCGACTTATGCGTGATAGTCAGCAGGCGAATACGCATGCTTATTTATTAGTCCGGGGTTCGCGCATTTCTTTGACGGGTTCCCATAAATCCTCGAGACTGTAAAATTGACGCGCCGAGGCTAGCATGGTATTAACCACGACATCACCTAAATCGACTAATACCCATTCACTTTCATTATCGCCTTCGGTGCGAACAATGGGGACTTTCATTTCTATTGCTTTTACAGCAACTACTTCTGAATAGCTTGTAGCCCTTTTTGCT
>CAYUYG010000327.1:0-2662 GCA_964449125.1 uncultured Coxiellaceae bacterium
TTATGCATGCATAAAAAGAGGAAAATGATTATTTTTCAGAGAGATAAAAAGAAAGGGAGAGAAAGGAGATCGTTTTTGACCTAAATACTCTCTCTCCCAGGCGATCTATTTAAGCCTTCAGCAAGGTTTGCAATTCACCTGCTTCAAACATTTCAGCCATGATATCGCTGCCACCGATAAACTCACCTTTTACGTATAACTGAGGAATCGTTGGCCAGTTTGAATAAATTTTGATGCCGTTACGTACGTCTTCATCTTTTAACACATCCACGGTGGCGAATTCTGTACCGCAGGATTTTAAAATATTGACTGCACGGGCTGAAAAACCACACATCGGCAGCTCAGCATTGCCTTTCATATACAAAACGACCGTATTTTCTGCAATCTGCTGTTTAATTTTGTCTTGCACGTTCATGCTTCTCTCCTCAGCTATCTATAACAAACCCAGTTGTAATTTTGCTTCATCGCTCATCTTCTCGCGTGTCCAAGGTGGATCAAACACTAAATCCACTTTAACTTCCTTCACACCGTGAATACTGCGTATTTTTTCATCAATATCTGCCACTAAAACGGGCCCCATGCCGCAACCTGGCGCCGTTAAGGTCATCACAATATTGATCGTGTAATCATTCATGCCAAGCGGCACGACCTGGCACTCATACACCAGACCCAGATCAACAATATTGACGGGGATTTCCGGATCAAAACAGGTGCGCAAGTGTGCCCAAATTTTATCTTCGACACTGCCTTCCATCTGATTGATATCCGGCGAATCAAGCACCACCAATCCCAAGGCATCGCCATCTTTACCTGCGATTCGCACCAGATTACCGTTAACATAAACCGTGTAGGAATTTCCCAATGCCTGTGTCACCATCACTTGCGAACCCGCTTGCAAGGTGACCTTCACACCGGAAGGAATTAAAGTTGCTTCTACTTCTCGCCTGACTTCTAATGATGTTTCGCGCACACCTGCCTCACTCAATATGAAAACTTTCACCGCAACCGCAGCGGCTAGATTCGTTGGGATTCGTAAATACCAAGCGTTTTTGTTTTAATCCAGTTTTTTCTTCTTCGATATAATCGACTTGTATGCCTTCCAGTAAATGCAGCCAGCTTGGATCAATATAAATTTTCAAGCCCGAGTCCATTTCCATGACAATATCATTGTCCGGTATCGCATGAATCACGGCTGGCACATAGGAAAAACCCGAGCAGCCAGTTTTTTTAACCGATAAGCGAAAGCCGATGCCCTTTTCTTTAGCTAACATTTTTTGAATGTAGGCACAGGCCGCTTCAGTAAATGTAATTGATGTCATAACAACCTCGTCAGTTCTTAAACCTTTCTTTCCTCTTGGGAGGAAAGATCTTATCTTATTCTGTGCTCACCGTTTCTTTTTTATTTGCTAGCGCTGCGCGCAGCGTATGCCACGCCAGTGTCGCGCACTTAACCCGCACCGGAAATTCCGCCACCCCAGCAAATGCCGCGAGCTTACCCACTTCTGTTTCCGGTTCTTTGCCGTCGGTTACCAGCAAATGAAATGCACTAAATAATGTTTCAATTTCATTAATCGTTTTGCCTTTCACGGCTTCCGTCATCAAAGAAGCGGAAGCAACCGAAATAGCACAACCCGTGCCTTCAAAACGCACCTCACTCACCACGCCATGCTGTTCTAATAAGTAAACCATTAATTTGTCACCGCACAAGGGATTGTGGCCTATCTGACAAAGATTAGCGGTACCTAGCTTGCCAAAATTACGTGGCGTTTTGCCATGGTCAATGATTATTTCTTGATACAAATCACGTAAAGACATTAGGCGAATAACCTCTTGGCTAATTGAAGAGCGGCCACTAGCACATCCACATCTTCTTCCGTATTGTATAAACCAAACGAAGCGCGCACCGTCGCTGGAACAGCAAAACGTTCCATCAATGGCATGGCGCAATGGTGACCGGCGCGCACGGCAATGCCTTCGTGATCCAGTACCGTGCCAATATCATGGGGATGAATACCGTCTATCACAAACGAAATAACGCCCACTTTTGGTTGGGTAGTGCCAATCATTCTTAAGCCTGGAATAGCATTTAATTTCTCGTCAGCATACGCCAATAAGGTTTGTTCATGTGCCAAAATAGCCGGCATCCCAAACGTATTAACGTAAGTTAAGGCGGCATGCAAACCCACCGCACCAGCGATATTAGGTGTGCCCGCTTCAAATTTTTGCGGCAATGGGGCGTAGGTTACTTTCTCAAAGCTCACTGTTTCAATCATGTCGCCGCCGCCTTGATAAGGTGGCATCTGGTCTAATAAAACTTTTTTACCGTACAACACACCGCTGCCCGTGGGGCCATACAATTTATGTGCGGAAAAAACATAAAAATCACAATCCAATTCCTGCACATTGACTGGCATGTGCGCGACGGCTTGTGCACCATCGACTAGCACTGGCACACCGTGCGCATGAGCAATGCGCGTCATGTCTGCAATAGGATTGATGGTGCCCAACACATTGGAAGCATGCGTGACCGCAACCAATTTGGTGCGAGCTGAAAAGAGCGTTTGATAAGTCTGTAAGTCGAGCGCGCCAGCATCCGTCACGGGAATAATTTTTAATTCGATGCCCATTTGTTCGCGTAATAATGTCCAGGGCACAATATTGG
>CAYUYG010000328.1:0-2661 GCA_964449125.1 uncultured Coxiellaceae bacterium
CTAAAGCGACGACTTCACCAGGTTCAATAACTAGCGAGACATCACGTAATATTTTTTGATTATCCTCATACGAAAAATGCACTTGAGAAAATTCAATATGGCCCTTGGCGCGGGTTAGCGCTATTTCACCTGCATTTTCTTCTGGTTTCTCATCCATCAATTCAAATACATTTTGAGCACCCGCCAAACCACGATACAGCTTGTTTTGTACCTGCGCCAAATCCTTCATCGGCTTTAATATAGTAATCATCGCTGCCACCATCGAAGCAAAACCACCGGGTGTTAAAATCGCAGCGCCTGCATCCAACGTGGCAATATATAAAGTCGTAGCCAATGCGCCTGCTGAAATAAACTGAATAGTCGTCGCGCTCAATGAACGCGCCACTACCACTTTCATTTCACGCTGACGATTAATACGGGTTGCCTTATTAAATTTTTCGGTTTCATAAGCCTGCCCTTCAAACGCGCGTACGACTTTGTAGCCTTCAATATTTTCTTCAGCGCGATGACTTAACTCACCAATCGAATCTTGGATGCCTAAACTTAAACGGCGTATACGCAAACTCGCCACACGCATAATTACAACCACTAGCGGTACAATGATGAAATACATCAATGTCAATTTCCAGCTAATGGAAACCATCACAATTAACAAACCAATAATCAAAAATACCGATTGCGCAGCAGTGGTGATGACATCAGCGCTTGCATTTGCCACCTGATCAACACCGTACAATAAGACCGATAACACTTGGCCCGTTGTCGTATGGTCATAAAAACGTGAAGGTAAACGTTGTAAATGGGCAAATAAATCTTGCCGCAAACACATAATGACATTACGCGAAGCAGAAGCAATGTAATAGTTAGAAAGAAAACTCGCGATCCCACGCAGCATGAATACACCCAACACGAGAAAAGGCGTCCAGACCAGAAAAGAATGGTCTTTATCCATCAACCCTTTATTCAGTAAAGGTTTCAAAAATGAAATAAACCACGCATCCACGCCTGAGTAAGTCATACTGGCAATGCCTGCAATCAGCATGGCTGGCCAATAACGCTTAACATAAGCAAAAAGTCGTTTATAAATATGGAACGCATTGGCTACGTGTCGCGGAGGGAGTCGTCGTTTAATATGTGCCATAACCTGTTTCATTTGAATTTTAAGAAACCCGTATACTAGCACGAATTGGCTAACGGTTAAATAAATGCCAATCGATCACCGCTATAATATTTATCATTAAATACAAATACTTACTAAGAACTCTTCGCGAGTTGCCTCCTATAAGTTTTTTCTTCCGCCTGCGGTAGAGGTTCATCGCTAAATATTTCGATCAACTCGCTCACGAAAGCCTGCGACTGAACCGCCCCATAAAAGGAGACGCCCAAGGGATTATTTAAGGCGGCACTTAAAATATCAGCTGGTTTTTTGCCATTGCCCATGGCTTCATCCTGCATAAAAGCGGCCACATACTCACCAATGGTTTTGGCCTCGGGATAAGCCTTATCTCTACCTTCCTCTATCATGACCAATAAGCGTTCTCGTAAAGTCGTGAGGACTTTAAGTTTCGCAACGGCAGAGAATAAATGAAAACGCTTGGGTAAATCTTCAATTTCCTTTTGCAGTTTTTCACAAGCGAATTCCAGAGGAGTTGGCATGGCAACCACAGTGAATGCCTTCATTTCAGCCTCCACATCAAACTCATCTTCCGACCATTCGTCTTCCATGTCATCTTGGGAAGCTGTGACTTTTCTGAGACAATGATTCACTTCTTTCACTAACTGATGCGAAGACATCATCGTGATATGATCATGACCAGTATCCAAGGTAGTCAAGATCCCCTTACCTGGAACATGAGTTGCCTCAGCGTGAACGATCCAGTCTTTCTTCGCTGCAAAATAAAAATATTCACTCTCTGATAAAAGAATTTTACTGTTTAAATCTTCTAAAAATTCGCTGTTGGGTTGCATTTGTTTAACAGATTCAGAAAAAGTAAGCGGTGGCAAAGCTAAATAAGAACCACCGAAAGGCGAAGCCATGGTAATCACCGCACGCACGCGTATGTCATATTTTTTAGCCAGGTATTCGGTTAGGTACGCCGCCACTAAGCCCCCACGCGAATGACCGATCAGCACCACATCTCTATCACCATTGGCCAGTATTTTTTGCGCGAGTTGTTCTGCAAATTCTTCAATACCGTAGCCTCTACCGCGTTTTTCAAATGAAATCAAATTAAAACCGGAAATCTCATCTGGCATGTTTCCAACACTGCGTTCAGCAAGCAAAGTAAACGCAGACACGCGATCAGCTGTCCCATGTATACAATAAACTGCCACACCTTTTCCTGTGTTGGGGACTTCATCTGCTGATATTTCAGAAATCGGAGCTTTGAAATTAGGATTGGGATAA
Organism: uncultured Coxiellaceae bacterium; assembly: GCA_964449125.1. Lineage (GTDB taxonomy): Bacteria > Pseudomonadota > Gammaproteobacteria > DSM-16500 > DSM-16500 > Aquicella. The sequence continues at coordinate 2,408 of CAYUYG010000328.1, forward strand.
ACCAGATCGCCTGAACTTGAAACGAGCCACTTACCCATATGACGAAATGTAAGTCCCATTCCCCAAAAAAGGTTTCTAATGCTTTGCATACATAGCTCCCGAGTTGGCTAAGTAACTAGTATACTTGGATGAAAACCAAAAATCTTTTGACAATTTAATCCCAACATGGGTATATCATCCAGGTTATTGATGGAGTCCAGCCATGCAAAAATTACAAACCATAATCGATTCTGCATTTGAAGAACGCAGCTTGT
>CAYUYG010000329.1:0-2660 GCA_964449125.1 uncultured Coxiellaceae bacterium
AAAGCCGGTGTGAGCCAATGCGACACCAGAAAAAAGCCGCGTGCTGCGCAATGTGTTGGTAATGACCCAGAGACAGAGGCTTAAGCTGATAATAGCGATAATAGGAAAGTGTTGAGTTAAAGCCCAGATTAAGATGGTGGAGAAAATTAGGCTGCCGAGCAAGTTTTTCCAGGCTTGACGCAATAGCATTGCCCAAGTTTCGTGTTGCCAGCGGCATAGAATGCCAAGCGCCATGCAAATTAGGATGATGTAAACAAACGGTATCATGACCGTATTAAAATACGGCGCACCGACTGAAATCGTACCAATGTGCAATGCGTCTAAAATAAGCGGATAAAGGGTGCCCAGTAAAATCGTACTCATCGCTGCGAATAACAGGAGGCTATTTAATAGCAAACCCGATTCGCGAGATAACCAGGATGCCTTGCCACTGGTGCCAGTCAATAATGATTGTCTGCTTGCGTAAATGATAAAAGCGGGTGTACTCAATACGGCGAGCAGTAATAATAAAAACACACCGCGTGCCGGATCATTTGCAAACGTGTGCGCAGAAACTAATACCCCGGAGCGTACTAAAAATGTGCCGAGTAAACTGAGGGCAAAGGTAATAATAGCCAACAAGCACGCCCAAGATTGTGCCATGCCGCGTTTATCTGCCAGCACTAAAACATGAATTAAAGCGGTGCCAGCCAACCAGGGTAAAAGGGATGCGTTTTCAACTGGATCCCAAAACCAAAACCCACCCCAGCCCAATACGCGATACGCCCACCAACTGCCAAGCGTGATGCCGAGCGTTAAAAAACACCAGGCGCCAATCGCAAATTGGCGTGCGAGGTAAGCCCAATTCGAATCTTGTTTACCGCTGAGTAAGGCTGCTTGAGTGATGGCAAAGGCGACAGAGAAACCCACATAACCAATATAGAGCATGGGTGGGTGAATGACTAAACCGGGATCTTGCAACAATGGATTTAAATCCATGGCAGTTTGTGTGCTGCTCGCTGCAAGAAACGGATTGGAAGTAAACAATAAGAATAGTAAAAAACCACTGCTAATGAGGCCAAGAATAGCGATAGTCAGTGGCAGTAACACACTGCGTGGCTGTAAAAAAATCAACACCATCGTCCAGCCATTTAAAATAAATACCCATAATAAAATAGAGCCTTCGTGTGCACCCCACACACCGGCAAGGCGATACAGGAGGGGTAAGGAAGCATGGGAATTTTGCGCCACGTAAGCGATCGAAAAATCATTCAACGCGAAAGCTAAGGTCAGTAAGCAATAAGCGGCGGTGACACAAAAAAATTGGCCCAATGCGCACGGGCGTGCGGCTGCGAGTGCATAAATATTATTTCTGACTTGCCCAAACAACGGTAATACAGTTTGCAAAAGGGCAAACACGAGTGCGGCATACAAACATAATTCGCCCACTAATCTCATCACGCATTTTCCCTCATGGCTTTGTAAACATTTTTCGGCATGTAATTCTCATCGTGTTTGGCCAGTACCTGTGTTGCCGTGAATACACCTTGCGCAGTGAGTGTGCCTTCTGCAATGGCACCTTTACCTTCGCGGAATAAATCAGGCAAGATGCCGTTGTAATGCACCACAATGTCTTTTTTGAAATCAGTCAGCGTAAATTGCACGGCCAGACTGTTTTTTTCACGGACCACACTGCCATTTTTGACCAGTCCGCCCAAGCGAATGTGATAATCAGGTGTCACTTGCGCAACAGATAATTGTTGCGGGGTGAAGAATGCATTAATGTTTTGTTTGAGTGCGTAGAGGATGAATGCCGCTGCGAGTGCAAGTCCTGCGACAAATAAAATAACATAGAGGAGTCGGCGCTGATGAATGGCATTCATGAAGATTGCTGTCCGTGTAAATACTGACGCCAACGGCGCCAACTTAAAAACCATTGCGTGCCTAAAAAGGCGATGACACAGCCATACGCACTAAATACATAGCCACCGTAACCGCCCATTTGTAAAAAATGTTGCATCATTTTGTTTCCTTTAGCCAATGATGATTAGCGTCTTGCGCGAGTAATTCGTAGTTAAGTCGCAGCGTTAACACAATTGCATAATAAAGAGAAAAAGCAGCCAGCATGGCAAGCAACGGATAAATCATGGAAGAATCAATGGCAGAAGGAGCAAAAATTTTTAGAGTAGAGCCCTGATGCAAAGTGTTCCACCAGGAAACAGAATAATGAATGATGGGCAAATCAATGAATCCGACGAGCGTGAGAATCGCCGTCGCGCGTTCACCACTTATTTTCTGTTGGATGGCGGATTGAAAAAGGATGATGGCTATATAAATAAAAAGCAGAATGAATTCCGATGTTAGGCGTGCATCCCAAATCCACCACGTACCCCACATGGGTTTGCCCCATATACTACCGGTAACGAGGGCAAGAAAAGCAAAGCTTGCACCAATGGGTGCGCTGTGTCGCATAATTAAAAAAGCTAGTTTCAAGCGCCAGATAAAACCCGCGGCAGCCGCCGCTGTCATGACAGCGTAAACAAGCAGGGATAGAAATGCGCAAGGAACATGAATGTAAATAATACGGAAGGCATCGCCTTGTTGATAATCAGCTGGAGCCAACCATAAGCAACCCATTATTCCGTAACTAAAAAGTCAAAAAAAAGCAGCGACACACCAGG
>CAYUYG010000330.1:0-2646 GCA_964449125.1 uncultured Coxiellaceae bacterium
TGGAACAGGACCCTCGACATCCGGATTACATTAAGACGGTTCGTGGTGTTGGATATCGTCTGGATTTGGATTAATAATATAACTATTAAAGAAAAAAGAGCCTTCCGTAGAATAGAAGGCTCTTTTTATGGTTGTATCTTTTCTCTAACCCATAATTCCAAGGGTTATTGCTAATAATAATCCACCCGCGATAACAGAGCCTAATTGTCCTGCCGTATTCGCGCCCATTGCATGCATTAAAATAAAGTTTTCAAAATCCTCTTCTTGTGCAGCCTGTGCAGCGAGACGACCTGCCATAGGAAATGCACTAATTCCACATGCGCCGATTAAGGGATTAATTTTTCCTCTGGTAACTACTTTCATTAATTTACCAAAAAGCAATCCTGCTACGGTATCTAAAACAAAGGCGAATAATCCGATTAGTAGAATCCCGATTGTCTTAAAATTAAGGAAAGAATCTCCTACCATTGTCGCACCGACTGCCAATCCCAAAAACAATGTAGATACATTAATTAACTCATTTTGCGCGGATTTACTTAATCGTTCAACAACACCGGATTCTTTAAGCAAATTTCCAAGCATGAGTGTGGCAATTAATGGCGCTGCATCTGGAGCTAAAAGACTTACGATAATGGTTATGATAATTGGAAATGCAATAACTGCTTTTTTTGAAACTGGAATAGCAGAGTAATCCATGCGAATCAATCGTTCTTTGCGCGTTGTGAGCAGTTTCATAATCGGAATCTGAATAATCGGAATCAGACTCATATAAGAATAAGCTGCAACTGCGACAGGAGCAAGAATTTCCGGAGCTATTTTTGATGTCACAAATATAGCTGTCGGACCATCGATTGCGCCAATTGTGCCAATCGCTGCGGCTTCATTCAAGGGAAACCCTAATGCCAATGCTAGCATCAAAGCACCATAAATACCGAATTGACCAGCTGCGCCTAACAACACCATTTTTGGCATCGAAAGTAAAGGTCTGAAGTCAATCATTGCACCCACACCAATAAAAATTAGAAGTGGAAACAATTCTGTCTTAATTCCCGCATCATAAATGACTTTAAAGACACCATGTTCGGCGGACATACCTAAATTTGCTAGAATACATCCAAAACCGATAGGTAACAACAGTACAGGTTCATACTCTTTTATCACTGCCAGGGCGATTAAAATTAATCCAATTAAAATCATCACCCCATTTTGCCAGGTAAAATTTGTGAAACCGCGCGTTATTTCTATAATAAGTTGGGTAAAATCCATGAATAATCCTCCACTCAATCAGCGAAGTCTAATAATACATGGCTATGAGGTACTTGATCACCAACAGAAACATAAATTCGAGCGATCGTACCTTCACGTGTAGCCCGGATTATATTTTTCATTTTCATGGCTTCAAGAACTAACAATTCCTGCCCATTCTTCACAGCGTCGCCTTCCCGAACTTTGATCGCGTCAATTACACCAGGAATTGGTGCAACAACGGATTTGCCGGTGACTGCTGCGGCAGCCTTCACTACTTTTGGTGCAACCCGAACTGGGGCTGCGACAGCCTTTGGTGATGCCGGTGTTGGATTAACTGGCATTACGATTTCTTTTTCTTCAAGAAACACTTCAAAAGTTTCACCATTGATGGTTGCTAACACAGGTGAAGAATCTAAATCCCCTAATTCAACCTCATAGGATTCATTTTCGATTTTTAATTTCATTTTCATCGTTTTGTACCTCTGGATTTCTTATTTAAAAGGGCAGAACTTTGTCCTAAAATATGCGTTCGCTTTGTGGATTGCCATGGACTAACGTAACCGCTATCTTGTGGATTAATAACCATGCCATGTTTTTGAGACGCTGTTGCAATTGCAACTGCAATTAAGGCGACTTTTCTTAATAATTGCGAATCACCAGATTTAGCAGATACAACTTCTTCTATCTCAACAACAGTTTCTGCGGCGTTTTTGTTTTCCTTTGGCTGTTCTTGTGTAAATTTAACAAGAACGAAAATTAAGCCCCACAAAAACAGGATCGCCAGAAAAATTAATCCCATTCCAATACCGGTAATAATCAAACCTTGCGAAATTGGGTCCATTATTTTCTCCTATAAAGGAATATTGCCGTGTTTGCGTGCTGGCAAGCTTATCGCTTTATCTTTAATTGCATTCAAAGCAATAATAATTCGCTGGCGTGTCTCACGAGGTTCAATTACGTCATCGACAAAACCTGCTCTGGCTGCTGCGTAAGGGTTAAGAAACGCCTGGCGATATTCTTCTGTAAGCTTCACACGTTCTGCTTCAGGATCAGTTGCCTCTTTAATTTGTTTGCCATACAAAATATTTGCTGCTCCACCGGGACCCATCACTGCAATTTCAGCACTTGGCCATGCTAATGTCACGTCGGTGCCAATAAATTTGGAACTGAGAACAACATACGCACCACCATATGATTTCCGTGTCGTCACGGATATCTTTGGCACAGTAGATTCGGAATATGCAAAGAGGACTTTTGCACCATGACGGATTACACCATTATGTTCTTGCGCAACTCCGGGTAAAAATCCTGGTGAATCGATGAGTGTAATTAAAGGAATGTTAAATGCATCGCACATTCGAACAAATCTGGCAATTTTATCAGCAGAATTAATATCCA
>CAYUYG010000331.1:0-2630 GCA_964449125.1 uncultured Coxiellaceae bacterium
GAAGATGTGCCCATTGTGAAAATTGCGATGAAATAAGTTTATATACAAGTGAAGTATCCATATAAAATTTGTCAGCGCCTGACATAAGTAACCTTGTTCGTTATAGTAGTCGTTATGAATGAGATCATATTTTATAGAGTTGTCGTTTATTTACAAAGAAAGCTTTCAAATAACACAATTTCAATCAGTTGATTTGCCATTATTATCGATAAAGCTACTGCTCTGAACATATACTATTAAAGCAGTAAGAACCCACCTAAAATATAAGGTAATTTAAAAACTCACGAATGTAGACATAACCACGTTTATTAGGAGAATTTTATGAAGGAAGTTACACCGAAGGAAAAGCTAATCATTAACGAGTGGAAAAAACGTCAGGCACAGTATGAACAAGAGAAGCAAACATTGAAGGATGTGTTAGGTAAATATGGAATCGCTTCACATGAATTTAATACGGCTAGAGTGGAGTTTGAGATGCTCAAAGAAGAGTTTGATAATTTCGAGAAAGAGAATCATGATATTTTGTCTGATTATCGATAAAATCTAATATTATCTAGAACTTTTCCAAAAATAGCTCTTCCAGTAACAGGAAGCATTTTGACTTAGAAGGTATAAAAGTAGTAGATATAAGCCGCGTTATGAATGCGTAAAGGTATAGTAAGGACTGTAACTATGATTACCGGCTTTAAGACCTACGTTTGATGCGGAGCTTTCTGCTATTTTATATTTAGTTAATATACTATCTTTGACCGGTTTTATTAAAAAGATCATTATTCGATTTTGCTTCTTTCAATAAAGCGTTCCAATCGCTAGGCGGACGTTTGTTGCGCAACATTTTTTTGAATACTTTATACGCGTCTGTTTTACTATCATATGCGCGTTTTGTATCTTCGTCATTTACCCAGGCGAATACAATAATTTTGCTTTCCTTATGAAATCTAAAAAATAAACGATATTGCTGAAAAAATTTTGCTCTGAACCAATGCTTATGTTCTTCGCCTAGAGTTATACCAAGTCTGTATTCAGGTAACGTAGGATCATTTGGAATTATTTCAAAAACTAACCTTTGTATAGCAGCTAATCTCTTTGCTGAATTTTTGTTTTTATAATTATGGGGATCACTTTTTTTTAACTTTTCTACTTCTGTGATTAGACTTTCATACTGCTCTAAGAATACCGGATGTGCACATATGACCCATCCATTTATAATTATTTCAGACGACAATGCAATTCATCCTTCTCTAATAGAGGTGCATCTAAGTCAACTTCGATATCAGACACTAACGATTGTGCTCGAGAAAATAATGCCGCACTTATTGATTTAACGTGCTCAGGGTGTTTTTTAATATCACTAGCCAAGAATGATAGAAATTCACCAAGAACAGGATCATCTTGTTCTGCACGAGAAATGATAACTTTACCATTAGCTTCTAACGCATATTCAATTTTATCGCGTTTACCTAAATGTAATGCTTCACGAATTGGTTCAGGTATCGTTGTTTGATAACGATCTGTTAAAGTAGATTGTGAATGTAAAATCTTAACCATATCAGCTCTCCAGAAAGGTTAATCCTATACTTCTAATGGTAATGCAATTGCATTACCATGTCAACTCCACTGCTAAATGCCAGTAATTCAGGTTACCGGCAGTATTGAATAACACTATTAATCAAATACTTAATATAGATCTTGTAACTAAATCAGCTTCAAAAGCTCAATTAATTTCGTGAGATAATAGTTACATAGTAGGTAACTAATGATTCCTATATAGGGGTTTTAACCGAGAACCGTCAATTTTTCCGCATCACCAGTTGTTGATGTCTATTTTCATTTACGCTACTAACATTTCAATTTTATCTAAATTACTCAGGAAATTTGAGGCGACTGGAAACAAAAATGGGCTGGCCATGCTAAAGAAAATGTCTCCTGTGGCTTGGGGGGAGTTTGTTGCATAACCCCTTATTTTCTACCTATCTTGTTATTTTCAAAAATTTGAACGGACTTCGGCTAAGGAAATACAAGTCATTTTATTTAAGATGCTGCAACCAATAATTGCTTCTTGTTGCTGACGTATAAACTCACGCGAATGTAAACGATTGCCCAAAATTCTTTTGTATCTACCAATCGCTCGCTCTGCTTGATTTCGTTTTCCATAATCACGATTTGTTTGCCATTTCATGCGACCGTAACATTTTATTTCTCGAAAATTTCTGTTGCGCATCCAATGATGATGTTTCTCATCGGTTGCATTATTTCGTGGTGGAATAACAATATCAACTTGAGAAAAATGTTTATCTAACAAATGATAAACGTTATTAGAATAATATGCAGTATCAGCAGTCACTTGTTTTACTTTATTAGGCATGGGTGCAATGAGTGTATCAACAACTGATGCATCGTGTGTTTTACGAATTGTTAATTCTGTTGTTTGAATAATATTGTATTGATCAACACTAACATGAAGTTTACGCCAATTACGTTTTTCGCTTATTTCACCGTATTTTTCACGTACCCATTCATCTTGTCCATAACATTTAAGTCCTGATGAATCAATCGCGATCATTTTTATATCTGATCCTTTTGCATGCGCTAATCGATACACCGGTTGCTTAAATCCTAATGTTTTTAAT
>CAYUYG010000332.1:0-2600 GCA_964449125.1 uncultured Coxiellaceae bacterium
CAGTTAACAAGATAATCTTTATTCAACAGCTTTAATAATTCTGTTTTAATTTCATTATCCGAATGTTGACGTTGCTTTGGATGTACATCGATATGGAGCGCTGGTTTTGGAACATCCTGGCGTAGTTTATCAATAAGATAAATAAAATTATTAATAATTTTAGTTTGAACTTCACTGGCTAATTCAGGATGTGTCTTAAAATAGGCATTAGTAACGGTATCCGTGAGTTTAGTAGCTAACCAGGCAAATGCTTGACTGGCAAACAGTGCAAAATCGCTGGGATCCGTACTGTCAAAGGTTACATACATCCTATTGGTTTGGCGATCGTTACTTAATTCGCGCTCGAATGCAGCACTGAATTGCTTATACATTGACTCACACATTGCACTAATCTGACCCGTTGTCATGCTTGGGTTTATAGGTAATTGGGTTCGATGATATTTCTCAGCTTTATGAGTTTCTGCTTTAATTCGACCTTTTTTATAACTTTTATTTGCCCAGATATCAAATACATAGTCACCTACCAACACATAGCTATTGGTTACATGCCCATCTTTTGTATCATACATCCTTAATTCAATTGATTTTTTCTGGCCTGCAGACAACTCGCGTGTGTGTAATGCGACATAAAGAGCCCCAGACATTTCGCCACAATTCCCAGCCCCTGTATAACGTAACGTTGCCGCCATCAAATAAGGATAAAGCGTAGGATTAATTACCCCTTCTTTACCTATATAATTAACATATACTCTACTTGCCACATTCCGATAATATCCACTTAAGCCACCCGTAGGATCCATTTTATGATTGGAAGAGCCTAAAAAATGCATACTTTTAATATCTTCAATAACCGCTTTTACTTGTACAACACTTACGGACTTATCATTTTTACCCTGCATAACGTACCCCCATTAGATCTTTAAAAGCGCAAATTAGTCGCAAATTATACATTTTAGAATAGTTAATTACAAGAACATTTTGTCGCAAAAACAATCACTCTCAAAAAGCCATGAGCAACGCTGATGGATTTATATTTTTAACAAGTTATTTTTATATCAAATTTTAAAATTTATACCCAATTTGCATGAACAAAAAACGAACATTATTTTTTTTTTAGCACGTAGGGTTGTTTATCATTTTTAATTTTGATTTAATCCGTTTGTGTGTTTAAAACACCACTATGGAAAAAAGTAAACTTGGATTATTGAATAAATGATTCAAGTTGGATGACTGCAAGTTAGCAACTATGGAAAATGGAATATGTCTAACGACCTGGCTATTTATTTAAGTAAACAATTACTTTGGCATGCTTTGCTCATTGCCTCCCCGATTATTCTAGCAGCACTTATCAGTGGCCTAGTTATTTCAATCCTTCAGGTAGTCACCCAAATACAAGACAGTACTTTAAGTTTTGTGCCCAAAATATTGGCCGTAGTGTTAATGCTCATGCTTTGTGGCGAATGGATGCTGCGTACTCTTACCGAGTTTGCTCAAGGTATATTTCTCAGTATTCCAGGAACGGTGAATCCATGACCGTTTCTACCCCGTGGATCACTACTTTATTCTTCATTACTATTCGTATGGGAACCATTTTATTATTCACTCCCATCCAGGCCATTCGACAAATACCGGTTCCTTCGCGACTGCTCCTGATTTTTGTATTCAGTTTCCTGATGGCTTTAAATATACCGCAAGTTCTGGAAATGGATAATCCACGAATCCTGCTTGGAGGCATTGCAGAATTTGCCAATGGATTAATACTTGCTACAAGTATGTTTGCCGCTTTTTCTGTATTTCAAATAGCAGGACAAATCATTGAAAATGAAACAGGGATGAATTCACTAATCCTGTTTAATCCTAGTGAACACAGTCAACTCCCATTAACCAGTCATCTATTATCCATGCTTGCCGTATTATTCTTTTTTGGACTCAATGGACATCTTTGGTTATTTAAGGGGTTATCCTATTCTTTTGTGATTATACCGCCAGGAACATTAAGCCTATTTAATGGCTTTGTGCCCGTTATGAAACAATTTGGTTTTATGTTTTCCATGGCAATAATGATTGCCAGCCCAATTATTGTATCCTTGCTTGCCATCGATTTGTTTAGTGCAGTTTTAACTCGAAATATGCCGCAAATCAGTACTTATTTCCTTACTCTTCCTCTTAAAATTTTGCTCGGTTTATTTCTGCTAACTTTGATGCTTAATTACTTTAATCCAATAGCAAATCGGGTCATTGAACATTGTTTTCAAACCTGGCAGGAAATTATGTCATGAGTGAAAAAACTGAAAAGGCAACGCCTTACAAACTACAAAAAGCAAAAGAAAAAGGCCAGGTAAGTAAAAGTGTAGAGTTAACCACCTGTATTTCATTGCTGGTTCTTTGTTCCTTAATAAACACCCTATGGCCAAAACAATCAGGAGAAATCCAGACCCTGCTTCGTCAATTGCTTCAGAGTGCACCCCATATTCAATTTAACATCGATACCATAAGCCACCTTCATCAGTATATTCTGTCGCAGCTCATTAATTTATGGTCGCCATTCGCCCTTGCAGGGGGATTAGCGATTATACTGGGCACGGTTGCCCAGACAGGTA
>CAYUYG010000333.1:0-2577 GCA_964449125.1 uncultured Coxiellaceae bacterium
GGAAATAAAACCTTGAACAGGGGGCGGCCCGTGGATGGGTGCCTCCATACCGTTAAATTCGCCCGTTTTTACATCGACAATTGGTTGGTCATAAACCTGAAATTGATGTTTTGCCAACGCAATATGTAAACCATTTTCCAATTCCAATTGCTTAGGAACTTGGGCGTTAATTTCTTTGCGATAAAACTCAAGCCGATTACCACCAAATTGCTTAGCTTGCAACATGGCTGAATCCGCATTACGTAGCAAGGTTGGTGCATCTTCCCCATCGCGCGGATAAACACTGACACCAACGCTCGCAGTCATTTTGACACCACGTGTTTCAAGATAAAAAGCGTCTTCCAATATACTGAATAAAACGCGAATTTTCGCATCCGTTTCATCAGCTTTAAGTGGTGCAAGTAAAATGTTAAATGTATCGGTGCGTGAAATGGTTAATATATATTTGGTTCCCTCTTCTTTACGGCTTATTCTGGCAGCGAGGGCATTTAAACGATTAGCGACCCCTTGAATAATCGCATTACCGGCTTGATGACCGAGACTATCATTAATGACTTCCATGCGATTCAAAGAAAAACAAACTAGCGCCAGGGTATCCTCAGTTCCATTAACCAACTTAATAGCAGAATCAATATACTGCGGCAATAAGCGCTGATTAGGCAAACCCGTTAATAAATCATGATTAGCTTGGTGACTGACGAGTGTATTTTCAATTTTTAATTTTAACGAATCTTTAAACCAGCGCGTACTGCGCTGATTGATACCAAACATAAATGACATATAAAGAATTGAATAAGCACCAATGATATTGTAAAAAATACCGCCCTTAAAAAACGACCATACAATCACTGGCAGTAGAATAATAAGCATCGTGATGACGCAGAGCTTAAATTGTCCGATTGTTCCAGTCGCATAGCCAGTTGTCGCTAAAAATATGGCGATTAAAGCTAAATATTGTCGGGTCGCATCCGACGGTATTAAATAAATTGCAGGCACCCAGGATAAGGCACAACCCGTCATCATGATTGAATAAAGCCATTCCCAGGTGATTAGTGAAAACGATTCTTTAAACTTTAAATAAACAAAATAAAGCCCAGTCAGCGATATCATCATGAAATTAAAAAGGACGATCCAGCCGACTAATAAATAGGTCGGTGTGTAGCCATAATAAACTAAAAACATCACAATACTGGCAAGAATGCCACTGATCGTCCCGGGTAAACAACCACGATAAAGGTGATCAACCAGATCAGCATTAACCTGCCTGCTTATCTGGGCCCTTTCTTCACTTGATATCTGCTTCTGATCAATCGTAATGTCCATAAACGAATTATTTGCCACTATAACAATTTGACAAAGAATCCAGTTTTACTCCTGGTCTAATCGCAGCTAAATAAGAAGCAGCCGCGCCATGCAAACCCTTAAAGGGCATCTCATGATCTTCCAATTCAAACTCATCATAATTGATCTTGTTATAGAGTTTCAATATTTTGAATTGATGCGTTACATTTTCACTTAATTCACTGGTGAATTCAGCATACGCAAAATCATACCCTTTTCGAGCAGCAGCTTCGACACAAGCCATATCAATGGCCGTGGACAAACCAAGCCCACGATAAGCGGGATCCACGCAAGCAATCCAGATATGCGCCACTTTTCCTTTTAAGAACTTATGGCCGTGGACAAAAGGGGTGGATAATTGATCAATTAACTCAAACACAGGCTTAAGCTTCGGATAATGTGCCAAATGAGGAATAAATGGATCAGCCAAATCCTCAGCAATCGCAAAAGCAATGACACGGTGCTGCTTATCGAGAATGACTTTGCTCATTCCCTCTTTGGCAGCTTTCCTCACCACCTCGGTTGCAAAAGGTGAATAGTCTTGATAACGAATGCCGAGTCGTTTAGTCACCGGCTCGCTATCGCAAAACGTTCTCACAAAAAGATCGACGACTGGTTTAATATGCTCCTCAGTTAAGGTGCTAATGGTATATTCTAATTCCGTCATTGTTTTATTCATGGCATTCTCCTTATCTGTCTGCAAATCTTTTACAAATTGATCGATCAAGTCTTTATTAACATTACTAAGTACACAAATGGTTGCACGGTCGCCCGTCAACATCAGTTGGTATTTTTTGGCGAGTTCAGCCGAAGGACGTGGAAATATCACATTAAAATGAAACGGGTAATAAACGTTTTCATTACCATACAACAAACTCAATTGCTCACAGAGATAGCGCGCATTGGCGATATTGTCATTGACCATTTTCTTAAGTTTATCCACACCAAGATCCAAACCTAATGCACGCAAAGCATTATAAAACATCAGCACATTCAATCCGGAACGCGAACCAGTAATGGTGACATCCAGAATATTACCAACGTAATCAATACTGCGCTCGCTCTTTTCAAACGCTTTTTCAAAAAAAGTTCTGCTAGCGAGAATAATCCCACATGGTTGGGATAAACCCGGATATTTATGTGCAGATACAGCCAGTGTATTAACACCAAGATCCGAGAAGTAATTTTTAATGTTCTCGCCAAAAGGTTGTAAAATCGGCAACACAAAACCTGTTA
>CAYUYG010000334.1:0-2566 GCA_964449125.1 uncultured Coxiellaceae bacterium
AACAGAGGCCAGGGGCTGACCCTTACCTAATGGTTTGCCGATAGTCACAATATCGGGCACAACGCATTGAGTTTCAAAACCCCAAAAATGTGTGCAAACACGTCCTAGCCCAACTTGAACCTCATCGGCAATACAAAGACTGCCAGCTGCTCTCACGGCAGAATAAACTTGTTGTAAGTAGTGATCAGGTAAAACAACTTGACCACCACAACTGAGTAAGGATTCGCAAATAAAGGCCGCGGTATGTTGTGTGATGGCTCGATTTAGCAAAACTGGTAGATTGTCTTGTGGCGAAGGCAGCGGTAACACTTGTACAAAATCGGGTTGGCCTTTGCCGCCTGCGCCATTAAATTTATAGGGACTGATATTTATTAAAGTGGAGGTATTGCCATGATAAGCATGATCCATCACTAATAAATTTTTACGGCCAGTATGGGTTTGTGCAAGTCTGAGCGCCAGTTCATTGGCCTCGCTGCCTGAGCATACAAAAAAACAGACACGCAGTGGCGCAGGAAAAGTCGCAACTAATCGAGCGGCATAGCGTGTTAAATTTTCATGTAAGTATCGAGTATTCGTATTAAGCATAGCCATTTGTTGTTGACCTGCAGCAACAACTTTAGGATGGCAATGTCCTACGTGTGCCACATTATTGACACAGTCAAGATAGCGACGACCCGTATCATCAAACAAGAATTGTCCCGAACCGCGAATAATGTGCAGCGGTTCTCGATACGAAAGACTGACATTTTTACTGAGTAAAGTTTGTCGTGCTTTTTGGAGATCAAGTTTTGACGTAGGCAATTGGCAAGCGTCGCGAAATAAGGAAGTAATGAATGCTACATCCTGTATGCGCAATTTTTTTAATACATCCCAGGCGGGCTTTTCTGAAACCGTGAGATACGGATCATGCGGATTTTCTTGTTTACGCAGCGCAGCATTCACAACACTCATGCAAAGCCTGAGACAAATTAAATGAAAAAGAATGCGGATTTCGTTCTCTTCCAAGGGATAAATGGCATGATACGCTTTGATGACATGCGTGGCAGCAGTTAGAGGATTGGCTTGCCCTAGCATGATGTAAGCACTTGCGATAGCAAGTTCACAGATGGTGGCGGTTGCAACCATATCACCAAAATCGATGAATCCAGAAACGCTATCATTCATCACTAAAATATTATGATCATTGACATCACCATGAATAATGCTATGGCGCAATTCGGCTAGGATGGGCGCACTTTCACGGGCAAAGGATTGTAAAAAATAATTTACACATTCACGGTCATCCATATTCTCGATGACGGATAATTTTTCATTTAACCACTGCGTTTGTTTTAAATCCCATTTCAAGTAACGCTTGGCTGCAGGATGGTGAAAATTATTTAAAGCTAGAGTAAGACGTCCTAGTTGCGTTCCTAAATTTTGCAGCAAGTCAATCGATGGTGAAGTAACCTGGGCAAACAGTTTGCCAGGCAAAAAAGTGAAAAGGCGGAGATAAGTCTCAGGAGAATCAGGCGCCGTGCCTATCCAGTCATTGTTTAATGCAGGTTTGAGGACGGGGAATTGAAAAAGTTGGGGCTCACGTTGCAGCCAGTGTAAGGCGGCATTTTGCATTTCAATAGCAGCTAAATCTTCATTGGGGTGAGAAATTTTTAATAAATAGTCGTTTTTATTTTCAGTGTTGAGATGGAAGTTATCGTCATATTCACCGGCCAATGGAGTAAGCGAACCTGTTAGCCCATATATATGCTGGACAAGTTCTTTGGCTTGTTTAACAGTGAACATGTGGTTTTCCTCGAAATCGGTGTCGCAGGCAGCTTAAAACATAGCATAAATGCGTATTTTTTTAAATCAGCTATGAATTATCTTAAAAATAAAAGGCTTGGCTTTGCAAGACCCAGCGATCTGGGCCTTGTCATTGTTATAATCTCATTAATACTGAAAAAAAGTAGGGTAGGTATGTGACATGGCTTTGTCTAGTTTCTGACTATCGAAGCTGTTCGCTTCTCCAAGTGCATTTTGCAAGACAATTCCTAAGGATGTCGCTGAGGCAGAATAAGTGGATGCTTTAAAATTGTATTCTGCATAATATTTTTTGTCATAAACTTGAGTAGTTATAAAATAATCCATACCCACAGCCATGTCATTCGGCAACCAGGCACTTTGGTTGGTTTGGGCAGGCGTAAGAGGAATATGATTCTCTAAAGAAATTTGTTTCTCAATATTGTAGGCTATGTCACCGTAAGTCGATAACAATATATTAGTTTGATAGGTAGAAAGAAGTTCTTTGGTTAACGAAGAAATTTTAGTGATGTCTGACTGAGTATCCAGGTATACGATATTTATATCATAAACTTGATCTTTAACCAGCAATCCGCCTGCGCGTGAAACCAGTAAGCGCCAATATTCATATCCTCTCATCATATCACGACCACGTGCTGCATCTACACCCGATAGCGGTAAGGCAACACCCAGATTTAATTTTTTATGTGGAGTTCTTGCAGTAAAAGGTACGAATGCCAGGCCATTCGATCCTTCTTTTGTATTAATATTGGTGGTGGCAAAAGTT
>CAYUYG010000335.1:0-2564 GCA_964449125.1 uncultured Coxiellaceae bacterium
ACAGGCTACTTTTCATAGGCTCTTGCAAGACCTTCAGTCACAAATTGTAAGAGGCTGTAGTTTTTCTCAATCTTTGTTGCGATACCCACGTTGCTTTGATGTTTTATCTGTACAAGTTTTATCGGCTGGCGAGGCGAGCGGCCAACTTGCGCATAGTTTGCAAGAGGTTGCGCGATATCACGCTGAAATGATGGCACTCAAGCATACTTTTTGGAAGGCGCTCAGTTACCCTTGCCTATTATTGCTAGGGAGTTTGGGTGTGGTGGCTTATGTATTATTAGGATTGGTGCCGCGATTTGAATTGTTTTTTTCTGATATGCAGTTACCTTTGCCATTTTGCACACAGTGTTTGTTGTTTTTATCACACGCAGTATCCAGTACAGGTTTTAAAGTTGCCACAATTGTTTTATTGTTGGTGCTCGTTGGGATGATCACTTTGCAGAAGTCGCTGCTTTATCAGTTGCCGGGTGTTCGTGTCTTGCGCCAATATTATGTGCAGCAAAGGTTTGCCTATGTGTTAAGTATGGTGCTGGCTGCGGGCATACCCTTGAGCGAGGGCTTAGTATGGGCGGCCAAAAGTGCACACACAGCATCTATTAAAACAAAATTATTGCAGGTAAAAGACCAGGTAGTGTTGGGCTATACTTTGACGCAAAGCTTAGAAAATGCCGCATTATTTAGCGCGAGCTTTATACATATCATTGCGGTGGGAGAAGAAACGGGTGATTTAGTAGCCTTACTAAAGCAAGCGATGCACTGGACTCGCCAAGAGGTTGACCATTTTTTATCTAAAATATTGGTCTTTTTTGAGCCGTGTATGTTGATTTTTTTTGGTTTTGTTGTGATTTTGCTTGTTTTATCCATTTATTTTCCATTTTTTGAGTTGATGGCGGCGTTTTAAGAGTTTTTTGTTCAACATAGGCTATATTGAAATAAACAAATCGATAGATAGGGTGAAATATGAGAGTTTTATTGGTTGAAGATGATGAATTGCTGGGGGATGGCGTTCGCGTAGGCTTAAACCATTATGGGCATGCCGTAGACTGGGTTAAAGATGGCCAGATGGCGCTCAGGGCTATCAAAAATGAGTCGTTTGACATTATCGTATTAGATTTAGGCTTGCCTAAAGTTTCTGGTTTAACTGTTTTGCGTGAAATTCGTGCCAGCGGTGTGACAACCCCTGTTTTGATTTTAACGGCATTAGATACCATCGATGATCGTGTAAAAGGTTTAGACAGCGGCGCGGATGATTATTTAACGAAGCCCTTTGATTTAGAAGAGTTATTGGCGCGTTTGCGCGCACTGCATCGCCGTTTTTCTAAGCGGGCCATTCCTGTGATTGAGCATGGTGATGTGATATTAGATCCAGCTGCGTTCATGGTGAAAGTGAAGGGAGAGCAAGTCAATTTGCCTCGTCGAGAGTTTATTTTGTTGCAAACCTTATTAGAAAACATCGGTCATGTATTATCTCGCGAACAACTTTGCCAAAGTTTGTATGGTTGGGAAGATGATGTCGACAGCAATACCTTAGAAGTCCATATTCACAATATCCGTAAAAAAGTGGGCGTGAATTTTATTCGCACTATCCGTGGTGTGGGTTATATGATTGAAAAAGCGGAAAACAGCGAACAAAAAGCAGAATAAAATGATTGTAATGGTATTTTGCGCTCCGCAAAAAAACCGGGCTTCGCTTAGCGTAGCAATGATACTTTTTCCCTTTCGGGCTGTTGTTGCTACGCCAGGCGAAGCAATCTATTTTCCCTTTGGGCCGTTGTTGCTGCGTAAGCGAAGCAATCTATTTTCCCTTTGGGCCGTCATTGCGAGCGTAGCGAAGCAATCCATCTTCCCTCCGGGCCGTCATTGCGAGCGTAGCGAAGCAATCCATCTTGGAGAGATGAGAAACAGCTGTTATTTTCTTAAGGTGACAGCATTACGTGAACAGTTTTTTTATTGGTACGCCAAGTATGCCTTCTATTCGTAAGTTTTTACTGATCAATTTGTTGTTGACGATTACGCTAACCACCTATGTTACTTTGGTGGGAAATTATTATATCGATCAAAAAGAAATACAAAAGCATCTTGATATGTTGATGAGTCAATATGCCTTTTCTTTGCAAGCCTTGTTAAGTCATGAAGATATCCCGCAACACTATAAAGAAATCCAAAAACAGTTAAACGAGGTGCCCAAGTTGGCGAAAGAGTATATTGATAGTCGCCAAAGTAATTATCAAATTTTAATTTGGGATCGCAGTGGTAGTTTGTTATTGCATTCTGCAAATGCCCCGCATATTGCACTAAAAGATTATCGTCCGGGCTACAGCGATGTGTATGCCGATGGTAAACCTTGGCGTGTGTTTTCATTAGCAGGGCAACATACGCAATACAATATTTCTGTGTTAGAGGGCTATGATATTCGTAACGATTTGGCGCAACGCATTACGCGAGATGATATTTATGTGATGTTAATTACCTATCCTTTATGTGGCTTATTGATTTGGGTCATCATTGGGCGAGGTTTAAATATTTTACGTAAAGTCGCCAATGAGGTTGCTAACCGTGCGCCC
>CAYUYG010000336.1:0-2535 GCA_964449125.1 uncultured Coxiellaceae bacterium
TTACTTAGTAGTGATAGACAATTGGTTGAGCTAAGCCAAAAAATTGATAAGGCGCTAATAGACTTAAAACAGTTACTCAAATTACCGCTTGATAGTAAAATTATTTTGCGAGCACCACCAAGCTACGTTTCAAACGTTCAACATCTAGAAAATTTGAACTTCCAAAAACTAGATATTATTGCACTGATCATGCGTCCTGAATTGCGTAGTCAAAAATACATGGAGCGGATTGCCCACCTTGGGGTCAAAGCAGCCATTTTACAAATCTTCCCCGGCATAACATTAAATCAAGGATGGAACTACAATAGTAATAAATTTTTATTAAATAATGTTTGGCTTGATAAGTCTCTCGATGTCTCATGGGGATTATTGAGCTTAGTTTCACTACCTTCAAATTTAAGTACTGCGGATGCGCAAATTAAATATGAAGAAATGAAATCAATGGCATTGACCCTGGCGGTATTAACTCAAACCCGTTATGCCTATTCACACTACATGAATCTTGCTAAAGAATATTTAATTGCGAACAAACAAACCGCGAATGCAGCCGCCTTGTATAAATTAGTGCAAAATCGCAATCTCGTTTCGATGGCCAGCAAACAAGATGTTGTCTATGCAAGATTGCAATATGTCATTGCGGAAATGGATAGAGATTTAATTTTAGCTGATCTTTCCACAGCTTTAGGTGAATTATATTTATCTGCAGGATTTGATGTGCTTCCCGTAGATGCATATAGTCGCCCTATCAATGAAGTTTTGGCCTACATATCGACTAGTTTTAATATTCAAAATCAGAGAAATTTTGATGAATACGTTGACGTTACTTACAACAAAATTATAAATAAGATTAACCTGGCAGCACGTAGACCTAGTTTATTTAATGACACAAAAAAATATTGTCATGTCCAAAATAAAATAACTACTGCACCCGTGACTTTGGCTGCAAAACAAGTAAGCTCCTCTCCTAAAAACACTATTTACACGCTACAATTATTAGGTAGCTATGATGCAGCAGATATTAAAAAAATGTCTTCGCACTTAGGCAAACCCAATAAAAAAATATTTTTTGGCGGTACTAAATTTAATGGACGTAATTGGTATGTATTAACGTACGGCTCCTACGCTAACCTTAAACAAGCAAAGTTAAGCATTAAAGATCTTCCTAAACAATATAGATCCAAGGGTGCTTTTGTAAGAAACACTAAAGAAATTAAATGGCCAATTATGCTATAAATAGAGTACACAAAGGAATGTAGATACTATGCAGGATTCGTATCCAAAGAAAAATAAATGGCGAGAGCGATCAAGATTGGTGGTATTAAAACTAAGATGCAGTGCTTATATATTAGGTATAACACTCAGTGCATTTGCTTGGGCTGAAATACCACAAGAGATTAACCCAAAATCTGAAATAGCCCAATATGCAGAAACTCTCTCTAAAAATAATGTTTTAACTGAGCAAAAAACACCAGAATATGTCATTCTACAACCAATTGATCAGGCTACTTTTTCTAGCGAAACCTCAGCCAGTGTCAAAAAACTCGGTGTCAAAGAAGGTAGTTATTTTCGTAAAGGTGATATCTTATTAGAACTTGATTGCCGCGTACAAAAAGCTGAATATGATAAAGCTATCGCCCAACAAACCGCTACCAACATCGCATTACAAAGCGCCACTAAGCTTAAATCTTATGGTTCGATTAGTGAATATGAGGTAGTTAAAGCAAGATCCGATGCCGAAATGGTGAATGCCGACGTAAATAAATTAAGCACGATCGTTGAAAAATGCACTATTAGGGCTCCCTTTAATGGAGCAGTAGCAGAATTAAAAGTACATACTTATGAAACTGTCAAACCTGGTGATCCTTTATTAAAAATCGTTAACACTGATAATATTCTAGTTGAATTAGAAATTCCCTCACATTGGTTACAATGGTTACACATTAACAGTACTTTCTACGTTCATGTAAATGAAATTAATAAGTCCATTACCGCAAAAATTATCAGAATTAATCCAGAAATTGAACCCGTGAGCCAAACTGTCAGAATCGTTGGAGAAATAGCCAACACGCCCGAAGATAAACTATTACCAGGAATGAGCGGTCAAGCAATTTTCCCAGATAATCCAACTAGTAGCTCAAAGGGAAGTAATTAGGTATGCCAGATATTAATAAAAATCCACAAATTGAGGGTTTGGCCACTCTACTCGTTTTAAATGACGAGATAAGAAAGCTGACGACTATTCGTGAGTTTGGTTTTTATGCAACCAATGAAACGCATCATCTTATTCCGTATCAAACTGCTTATTTATGGCAACCTAAACCGATAACTGGCATTGAAATTGTTGCCCAATCTGGGATAGCAGAAATTGATGAACACGCTCCAGCAAATCAATGGCTAATCAGTACGGTAAAAAAAATTCTGTCAGAACCCAATGCCAATACCATTTATCAAGTGGATATCCACCCCACTCGTGCCGACATGGTAGGAGCTGACTTATCTTTAGCAGCATTAAATCCAAAAGATGAATTTGCTGAA
>CAYUYG010000337.1:0-2532 GCA_964449125.1 uncultured Coxiellaceae bacterium
CCAGAGAATAATTTCACCACCATTACCCTGTGTGAGTGCATCAGCAAATAAGTTGGCACCCGGTGCCATGACAGTTGCATTCGCATTCGGCAGTGGACCGTTGCCTTGATAATTACCACCAATGCGAATATTACCGCCACCTAAATCACCGCTCACATCAATAACTGTAGGCGAATCAATTAAAATATTGTAACCCGTGATGGCAACATTACCGCCTTTCTGACCTGCGTCTTTACCAGATGCATCAACGTTTGCAGCAACCCGTATCACACCTTGGTTTGGATCACTCGAGAAAATGATTTCCCCATTTTGTTGTTGCACAGAACGAGCTTGTACCACACCTTCCATATTAATAACGTGATCCAGTACACCGCTGGCTGCTTTTGCTGACACCATTACCTGTCCACCGTCCGCAATTAAACTACCGGTGTTACGTACACCATCGCTTAATGCATTACCATTTTTATCTCGTCCCGCACGTGTTGTGCCTTGATCAATGGCAAAATTAATTAAATTATCGCCGGAGAAATTCATGGTGAACGCTTCACCGGAAGCCAAAATAACTTTTCCGGTATTCGCTTGAATCATGCCATTATTCACCACACCCGGTGCAACCAGTGCAATCAAACCATTTTGTGCCGCAATGATGGTACCTTCGTTAACAATCGCACCGGAATGCAAACCATCACTCGTAAATTTATAAATACCATTCAAGAAATCTTGATCACGTATATTGGCAGTCGTTGCAATTAACCCACCGACATTGACGTAAGCTGAGGAACCAAAATAAATACCAGCGGGATTCACTAAAATAATTTGTCCGGTTGCAGTCAAGCGACCGTAAATTTGCGAAGCACCATCGGTAGGGCTGATGCGATTCAATGCCACACCGCCACGAGGTTGTTGAAAATGAGTAGATTCGGAAGCGCCGATATTAAAAGACTTCCAATTGATAATGGCTTTTTGACTGGATTGATTAACAACAGTGGCATTAGGTGCTTGCTGAACGGAGACTTGGCCAGAGGCAACATTGTTAAGTACAGGATTAGCTAAAGCTACCGAGGCTAGTATAAAGCTTGCTAGACCCACGATCATATTTCTACCGGCGATATACATAATATTCTGTTTATTCAAAATATTTCTCATGAGAATTTGTGTGTTAGTTTAAATATAGCTCATAAAAATGAAAATTCCACAATATAACTATTTGATTTATATTGATTTTTTATGAAATATTTTAGGGCGCCTATATTTAAAAAATACCTTATTAAATATAAGATTAGATAAACCTATAGTATTACGTAGAGAATTTATTCGTGAATAACGCGGTGCGCACTGGCTTTTTACTTAGGCAATTATTTGATTATTAACTAGATAATAAGTTAGCTATTTGCTGTGTAGCAATAAGGGTTAATTTTAATTTCACTCAAGCGATTTGCATACTCCTGGTCGATCTGGTTGAGCATGTCATCGATATTTTGGGTAACCCCTGGGTCTAGGGTTATTCCTCCAATGGAAGGCGGATTAGCCGGTTGCTGCTGGATAACTTGAGCCACATCGATTGGCGTAGGAGGCCCCGGCGGAGGTGGTGGCGGTGAGTTATTGAAGGCAAAATTAGTGAAGAACATAGGAACACCATTGATGGTAACGGTATTGCCATTAACCGTAGCTGGTACGGTGAACTTCACATCATCTAAACCACTTTGACCAATAAAGGTTTGGAAACCGTTAAAGAAAATTGGATCGTTGATGTAACCTTCAAGTGCACCTGTTAATGTCAATACGTTCGTTTTATTCGGCATCGTGATGGAATTATCATTCGCTGCATTACCAATGAGATTATTAATATTTACAAAATTGGTGATCATGCCGCCTTGATTATTGGTAATACCATCATTGGTTGCGGACAACACGACATCAATTGCTGTTGTGTAGCCATTGTAATTTATGGTGTTGGTGCCAGCGAGTGAACCGCCATTGAGTAGGCCAGTTAGGACTGCATTATCAGCGAAATTAAAGGTGTTGCCGCTATTACCGCCCGTTGCGTTTTGGATGCTGCTGAAGCCGCCAACATTGGTTGCATTACCAGAATCTGTACCTGTGATGTTCCACGTATTGCTAATACCATTTTGTGCGATGAGTGTGTTGTTGCCGCCATTACCGCTAATAGAGGAAACGCTGCCCCCTAGCATGTGAAACTCATCATCACTCATACCGCCAGCTAAAGTCTGTACGTTAGTAAAGCTTGCGACACCTGTGACATTACCGGCATTACTGCCTGTTATATTCCATGTATTGCTGGTGTTATCAGCCACCAAACTGTTGGGACCTGCGCCACCATCGAGGCTACCGGTCACACTGCCACCGATTAAGCTAAAAAGATCTGCACCTGCACCACCCAGTAAGTTTTGAATATTGGAGAAGTTGCCAGTACCACCAATTCCAACTGCTGCAATCGTACCGCTATCGCTGCCATTGATGTTCCAAGATTGGCTGCTAGCTGTGTTTAAAGTGAAGCTATTGCTACCACCC
>CAYUYG010000338.1:0-2498 GCA_964449125.1 uncultured Coxiellaceae bacterium
GCTTCCAGGGGAATGACGCGCAGGTCGGTGCGTATGGCGGCGGGCGCATTGGCCTAGGTTTCTTTGGTTTGGAGTGGTGGGTTAGAAGCCATTTTTTCTGCTGTCGCCAATATTATGGTGGTCGGTGGTTTACGAGTCGTGTCTATTTCTTCTTTATTTCATCGAATTAATGCTTTGTTTGATAAAGATGAGCAATTTCGGCATGTTTGCATTGCCCAATTAAATTTACTGCAAGACACGTATAAAAAAGAATTTAATGATTTGTTAGAAGGCAAAGAATTAAATGAAGAGTCAGCAAAGGCATTTTTGACTGATCTTTATGACAAAGCGTTAAAGGTTGAAGCAGAGAAAGATGAAACAATTTTTGTGCCTGAAAATAAGTTTAAACGTCGCCTGAGTTTGGGTGGGGATCTCGTGTTAGCAAGTGGTTTTGGGGCTTCTTTTTTTCTGTTATTCGGACAAAAGGGTTTCGATGCTGTCAAAATCGGTGCGCGATTAATTGAACCAAGCTATATCGCGGCTATCGATAATTTATCGTATGTTGCCAAATTATTTATTGTCTTTATGACGGGCATTGCTTCGGGCGCAATGGGATTTGTTTGTGGGCTTGAGACACGTGCTCATGAAATGAAGATTTATCGTCATTTACAAAAACATTCGGAAGATACTTGGAAAGCCATTGCATTGCTGTGTGCTTGCGGATTATCCGCTACTTCAATTACAGCGGCTGCATTAAGCATTACGGATAAACCAAATTTATTTGACCTGGAAACATGGAACGCTTCTGGTTTGTCATTTATTTTATTTAATACATTGCTATTTGTTGCATTTGATTTTAATGCAGCGAGCGAACGTGTGATTTTAAAAGCAAATGAAGAAGTGACGCCGCTTGAGAAGTTCACTGATTGGATTGAGAAAAATAAAGTGTCGGTGAAAGAGTTGCGTCAACATGGTTATTTTGCAAGATCGCAATCAATTACGACTGAGCCATCATCCTTTCCAAGTCCGAGACGTCTGGTTTCGGTTTGAACGTGGCTGAACTATGCGCGCAGGATTTTTTTGACCCATCGCTGCGTGCCAGCTTCTCTTGAAGGGGGGTGAGATGTTGAGAAAAATCATATGGTTGAATACATCGGAAGAGCGTGAATGTCTCAAATATGTCGTAAGTTTTGCTTTTGTAATTTCCTTAAGATTTTCTTAAATAATCACTTTCTTAAAACTTTCTTAATGTTTGCATTGTAACATAAGTACACACAATTAATCATGGTGATGTATGTTTCGACAATCCAAAAATAATAAAAGGAAATTAGATGCATTAACTCAGGAAAATACTCGATCTAATGAAGCAGCAACACACAGTACGGGCGACACTTCTATACAAAGCGCCCCATCGAGTTTAACTTCGTCTGCAATCACTGATGCAATTTCAACACCACTCCAAAAGAAACAACGCGGCAAAGGTAAGGTGTGGATCAGAAACCAGGATGGCCTTACCCATTTATTATCAACAGAAGAAATTGCAGCTGTAAAATTGGAACAAGTTAAGGCGGGTAGTGTACAACTATTGGCTTATAGCATATATGAAAGCCGTCTTCAAAAAGAAGCCACGGGCTGGCGCTTCACTCTACAACACGGAGAATTATTTTGGTCCACTAAGAAACATGGCCTGATGCAATTATTAACTGATAAAGAGATTGCTAAATTAGCAATAAAAGATATTGAAAAAGGCACAGTAAAACTTACTCACTATCGTCAGCTTCCTACTCAATTACAAATCGAAGCTAGACCTGCCGGAAGAATCCAAGCAAGCGCTGGGGTGCAATTACCAGCAAGTTCTGCTGGAGACACACACGAATATCATTCTAGATATTCACCTGAAATTAGGATGGATGCTTCCATTTTAACACCACCACCTGCGCGTGAGCATAGACAACATCGATCCGATTCTGATTTGAACATACGTAATGCCTTAAAGACTCCCATTACTAGTCAACTACCAAATTCAGTTATTATTGGCGTAGATGCCTATCAAGAAACCACGCCAAGTACTAATAAATTAGTCTCTATTACCCCAGTGCCTATCATTGCGGTAGACGATCATGAAGCATCAATTCCACATCAGCAAGAACGCGAACCGGTTAATACTGGATCGAATCAAAGGTGTACCGAGACTTGGTTGCGTAGAGAATTATCTAAACGACCAAGGAGAGGTGATAGCATTCCAACCTCATCTTCCTCTAGGACAACTGGAAAAAAACACTCAATCGACACGCCTAATCAACAACAGTCATCGGCAACCATCCCATCAGTATCTCAGCATACAGATCTAAGTTCTAAATTGTTTGAACACCTATCGCAACTAAAGCGTATGCAAATTTCATCTCATTCTGCACAGCAACATTTAGAAGAAGCTGAGTCAGAAAAACACGATTTTTCACCAGCTATTGAACAGAAATCCCCTCAAGATCGTGTGTGGGTTCTTAACGACAATGGTCGCA